>JAQBOS010000332.1 GCA_028287925.1 Mucilaginibacter sp.
TCTTTTAAAAAACGACGCACTTTTGTTTTTATAAATTTGTAATATATTTAGTAAATTAGTTTTATGATAACTGCCGAAATTAAGCTACCCGAAAAAGATGCTGAGATGATTTTAAAGGTGATATCAAAACTAGGTGGAAAAGTTAAGTTGATAGAGCCGGATGTTCACAAGCTTTCGCCTGCTGCAAAAAAAATGAAAAAGGAGCTTCAAGATGCCTTTAATGAAATTAAGTTACACCAGGAAGGAAAAATTCAATTAAAAACCGCCAGAGAATTACTTGATGAGCTTTAGCATTATTCCGCTGAGCAGTAAATATAATTATAACAGATTTACGAAGTTTTCAAAACTTCGTAAATCTCTCCCCATTTCAACTAACCTCTAATCACTAACACTAATTTTTCACTCTATTCTGCTCGCTTTCTGCAGCGTTTTCATTGTGTTTACGCTGATCGGAAATGGCTTTGCCAAAACGGTAGCTTAATGAAAGAACCGCTGTGCGGGTATCGCTTATGTTGCGATAATTTGCAAGCGTATTGGCCAGGTTGTTTATATCGCCGCTGTTTACAAACGTATGGAAAACATCATTTACAACCAGCTTTATTGTTGTGGCGGGCGATAGCTTTTTGGAAAGCGCAGTGTTTACCTTTCCCCTGTGGCCAACTACAAACTGGCTGCTGGTAATTTTGCTTTGGTAACCGCCGTCAAGCTGAGCTTTCCAGTCGTTACCCAGTTTAAATTCCGTTATCGGCCTTATAAAAAAGAAGGTCCCCTGGGTGTTTAAAGTGCCCGTATAAAATGCGCTTATGGTATGGATGTTTTGTACGTAAGCAAACAGGTGAAAATTAAACCACTTGGCCGGATCAAAGCTTGCATCAACTGTTATAGTTTTATTTACCGTACTGCCAATGTTACCCGGGCGACTATAATAGATCCCGTCAATAATTTCTATGGTTTCGTTTACATTGTCTTTTGTTTTGCTGTAGCTCAACTCTGTTGTAATATTCCCCCATGTGTAGGACAGCTCAACATTATTGGTGTATGACGGTCTTAAAAAAGGGTTGCCGGTGTAATAGGTAAACTTATCAATGGGTGATAAAAACGGGTTCAGGTCTTCATAATACGGCCTGTCAATCCGCCTGCCATAATTAAGACTTACTGACTGTTTGCCGGCAGTATCCAGCTTGTATTGCATAAATAGGGTAGGGAAGATCCCGTTGTAATTTCTTTTAAAAACTGAATCTGGTTTTTGAACATTCCCAAGCTGGTGCCCGTTTGAAGTGGTATTTTCAAATCTTAAACCTGCCTGGATAGAAAATCTTTTAAAATCCTTATTAGCATTTAAATATGCCGCATTTATATTCTCTTTATAAATAAAATGATTGGTTTTGCTATAGTCCGGTGTGGTTACACCGGCTGCTGTATAAAAATAGTCGGCAATATTATCGGTTTTGGTATAGCTTGATTTAAGGCCGGCAGCTAATTTTATGCCATTGCCCAAAGGGTGAGAATAATCTGTTTTACCCGCGAAAATATTAATGCTGGCAGGCAAACTCCCCGTTAGCAGATCGCTGTTGGTCATGGAGTTATCAGGCAGGTAAGTTTTGTTATCGAATGATTGGCTGCTGGTATTGCTGTATTTAATATAATCAAAATCGGCGGTAAGCTCCTTGCCATTCTTGTCAAACTGGTGGCGATAGTTCAGGTTGATGTCGCCGTTTTTGAAGTTATAATGCTCTTTATTATGCGCTATGATGGTGGAATCCAAGCTATTTTGCGGATCAAGTAATTTACTGGTTGCTATCGTTCTATCATCTGCCGGATGGATCAGGCCATTAAAACCTATTCCCCAGGTTGTTTTATCAGATGCATAATAATCAATTCCAAATTTGGCACTGTAGGATTTTGATGTTCTGCGGATAAATGAATTTTGCAGAAAATTGGAGGCAATGCTTCCATCCGTGTTTAAAAAGTGACGGTTTATATCCAGGTTGCTAAAATTATTACTCGTGCTATAACCCAAATTTCCGGTAACGTTTATTTTATTATTACGATAATTGAAATTAAAGCTGTTGGTGGTTTTGCCATAAATACCCTGTGAGTAGCTAAGATTCAATCCTCCGTTAAATCCACGGACCTTTGATTTTTTTGTGCGGATGTTGATGATCCCGCCATTACCGGCAGCATCGTACTTTGCGGGCGGGTTACTCATCAGTTCGATCTGGTCAATTGATGATGACGCAAGCGACCGTAAATAGCTTTCAAGGTCTGCACCTGAAAGGTAGGCAGGCTTATCGTCAATAAAGATCTGCACCCCTTTTCCTTTAAGGCTGATAGCTGCATTATCACCCACAATTACCCCCGGCGATTTTTCCAGTACATCCAGCGCTGTTGATCCTGCATTGCTTATCAAGGCATCAACATTTACTACGGTACGATCAATCTTATGTTCAATTAAGGGTTTTTGTGATGATATGGTGACCTCCTTTAATACCGTCCCAGTTTGTTTAAGGGTGATGGATGACAGATCTTTGTCATTATCCAATTGAAAAGGCTCACTCTTGTATGATTGATAGCC
>JAQBOS010000337.1 GCA_028287925.1 Mucilaginibacter sp.
AAGGTAAGGTTTATTAGGAGATATAAAAAAAAGATATTTTCGGTGGCTTGTCTATTGAGGCAATTTCATTAAAACGGGAGAACCCCATCGTTTAAGGTCGGTAGAATAAAAAAACAAACATACCGTGCCGTGAGGTGCGGAACCTCGCCAATGTTGCGTCCCTGACGGCACGGTAAATGGTGGTTATATATCTACCGACATTTTGCACCTACGGCGCATTTTTTAAATGATTTTCATTAACTTATTTACATTGTCTGCAAGCGGGAAGGAAATTTCTTAACCTATGGAATTGGGCGGTAATTTGCCGGGTGACTGTTATCATCAACTAAGCGCCATCCCCCCATCAATCAAAATCTCGGCGCCGGTAATATAAGCCGAACTATCTTCACATAAATGAACCACCGTTTTTGCTATCTCTTCGGGTTCACCTTTCCTTCCTAAAGGGCTTTTAGCCATAATGCTTTCGTAAATTTTGTGCTGCAGTTCAGGATCAACACCAGCCCGGCTCATCAGGTTGGTATTGGTTGGACCCGGGCTTACAATATTTACCCTGATCTTCCTGGCAGCCAGCTCTAATGCCGCAGTTTTAGCGATAGCGTTCAATGCCGCCTTACTTGCAGAATACACCGAAAACAGCGGCGCGCTTACCTGCGTTGCTATTGACGATAAAAAAACCACCGATGCGCCATCATTTAACAGGGGTATAAATTTGCTTAGCGTAAAATAAGGGCCCCTGGCATTAACGTTCATTATCTCCTCAAAATTAGCGGCAGTACCATGTTCTATCGGAAATACCCCACCGGTCATCCCGGCGTTGATAAACAGGAAATCAACCTTTTTATATTGGGCTTTAATCGTTGCCGCCAGCTTATCAATATCGGCAAGGCTGCCCTGATCGGCCAGAACACTGTGTACCCCTAATTCTTCCGCGGCCTTATCCAGTGCATCTTTACGGCGGCCGGTTATGATAACGGTGGCTCCGCGTTCTTTAAACTCTTTAGCAGCGGCATAACCTATCCCACTGTTTCCGCCGGTTATTACGGCTGTTTTATTTTTAAAACTGTTTGACATTACTAAGTAATTTTAATTAAATACAACGCAAAGCTATTTTGCAAATGCCATAACTTTGCAGATGAGTATACCGGAGTATACCTTATAATACATTGAGTATGTGTAATTGGCTTGGATTTTACAGAACAGGTATAAAGGAATACGCCTGATAATTACAATCATATGAAAACAATGGAAAACAGAACAGCCCGCTGCAATCAGGACGATCTTGCCCTGCAGGATACCATTTATGCCATTGTCGGTAAATGGAAAATGCGTATTTTTAAATCTATGTGTTTGGGCAACATCCGGTTTACTGAAATTGAAAAAAGTTTAACCGGCATCACCAAAAGAACACTTTCCAAAGAATTAAAGGAATTGGAGATCAACCAGCTTGTAACCAGGAAAGCATACCCCGATCAACCTTCCAAGGCAGAATATAAGCTTACCAGTTATGCCAAAACACTGGTTCCGATGCTCAATGAAATGGTACGCTGGGGTACTGAGCACCGGCAGATGATCATTAAAAGACAAAAGACAGCGTAAGGATTGAAAAAACTTGTCATGCTTGTTTCAGCACCCGCTAGCAGGTTTAAACTTTGCATATCTGCAACTTTTTGCGTGTGGGATGCCGATTCGACCAGTTGGCGGACGGGATGACATAGTGCATGTGTAGCGCCTATTCCTTTTTTCTCCGGCTTAAAGCTAAAAGCTCATTTTTGCGAATGCGCGCCAAAACTATTTTGGTAATTAAAGCGGTAGGTAAAGGCTCGCCGGGTTTAAAATGGATAGTAGCGCCTGATGCTTTGTAGCCTTTCAATTCATCCTTCATGCTTTTTACAAGCGGGGGACTCATGGTATATAGGCTGCAAAAATCTTTGGTTACGCCGATGCCAACCAGCATGTAAACATGTTTAAAACAATGCACCTGGTAGCTGAAGGTTTCTTCGGCATTGGGGATTATGGAGAGGATAAGCTGGCGCAGCAC
This sequence comes from Mucilaginibacter sp., assembly GCA_028287925.1. Classification (GTDB taxonomy): domain Bacteria; phylum Bacteroidota; class Bacteroidia; order Sphingobacteriales; family Sphingobacteriaceae; genus Mucilaginibacter. The sequence goes on from JAQBOS010000337.1 coordinate 2,039, forward strand.
AACAAGGCCGGGTTTAAACAGGTCATCCTGCCGGTTGAGGTAGGTGTTAAATATGATTTGTCCCGCGGTTTCCATATTATTGATGGCTTTTCAAAAACTGGATCACATCTTCTTCCGTACCGGTAAATGGACCGGGATGCTCCATTTTTAAACTGGCCATAGCAGCCGCAAATTCCCCCGCATGCTGGATGGGACCACCCTTTACCCGGCGATATAAATAGCCGGCCATATAGGTATCGCCACAGCCGGTTGCATCAACTACGGTGCGCGGGCGCCAGGCCGGGATGGTATAAGATTTACCCTCGCTATAAATTACCGAACCGCCGCTGCCGTTGGTTATCACTACTTCTTTTACGCCCAAGTCGGCAAGTAGTTTGGCGCCTTGTGCGGTATCATCGAGGCCGGTAAGGGCCTGCAACTCGGCAACGTCGGCTTTTACAATGTGTACATATTGGAGGGCCTCTTTTTTGCCGGGCCAGTCAACAGCGTGTACTTTTTTGTTCACTACCTTGCGTAAATAACCCTGCACATCAAGGCTTACCCGGCCTTTGGCAGCTAAGTTTTTTATAAGCGCGGTGCTGATATCATCAGCCAGTAACGGGCCCAGGTGAAATATTTTCGCATTTACCGTTTGTAGCGGCTCTATCTCGAAGGGGTCGGCTTTTTCCAAAACATTTTGGGTACGCTGATCCTGGTCTTCGGCATAAATATTTTCGAAGTAAACGGTATGGGCGCTGGGCTGAACTTTTACTTCAATGCCTTTATCGCGCAGGTCGGCCACATACTGCATTTCGGCAGAAGCAAGGGCGGTAACCAACAGGTAATTAACATCGAGCTTACTAACCGCGCACGAAAAATAAAAAGCCGTGCCACCGGCCATATGCATGGTGGTTTTGGTGGTTACTACTTTGTCGGACGTAATATGGCCTATACAGCAAAGATCAAGCATGTTGTTATTTGTAATTTGGCAAGATAATAATTTTTGCGGATGTGCGGATGATGGATGTGCGGATGTGCGGATTTTGAATGTGCGGATGAGGAAGATGATATGCGGATAGGTGATGAGTTAGGAACGTTCGTACTTTAGCGTGAATGTCGCGCGGTGATTTACCCCTCCCTTCGTTGCGCGTAAGGGGGGGCAGCGAATGGTTAATTACCCTAACACTTCACAGTTTTCTTTTTGGCAACAGGCTTTCCCTTACCCAGCGCTTTTTGGATATACTCAACAGCCTTTGGCACTTTGCAGGCTGTACCATTTTTATCTACCGTAACATCTCCTATTTTATTTGCGGCTGCAATGGCATCGTCAGTTAATGCAGCTACGTATGTGCCCAACGAGATCACAAAAATATTCATGGCGGAACGTACGCGATTTTGTGACGAATGAATAGTTTGTTCAACTCGTGTAAGCAAATCTTTCAGGGCTTTTAGATCCAGCTCATCATCTGGCTTTAACGCTACCGTATTGGAAAGCGTTGCCCAGCCGGACGCGGCAATACGCTCATCCTCGTTATTTATCCATTCGTTTGCCAGCTCAAATCCGTAACGGCTGCCGGCAGTAACCCAGGGCACGGTATATTCGCCTATATTATTTGAGACGGCCTGTTTTACCCAGGTTTGCAGATCATCTTTCGTCATTTTTTCATCATCAGCTATTAAACCTGCCAGGTACATGGCATCGGCATTACCTGTCGCATACAGGTCTTTTGCCAACTGGTAATCCTTTTTTATTTTTTTTTGGATCGTTTTTAAATGCTCAACCTTCACCCCGAAAAATGGCTCCTTAACGCCGTGTTTCAGCAAGATCTTTTTAATACTATCGCTGCCCATGGCTTTAAGTTCAGCCATTATTTCGTTTACTTCCATGGTGATTTTTTGCTATTGATTTGTTATTATAAATATATTAAATTATTGTTTGTCAATTATAAAAATCAAGTATGACCCAGAGGGTCTACCCCTTTGTAGAAAAAACGATAAAATATTTTTTTGACTCGTAGAGTCTACCCTCCGTCCTCAAGACCTTCAGACTGGCGAAGGGTAGACTCTACGAGTCAAAGAAGAATGGGGTTTATGCTTCTACAAAGAGGTAGACCCTCTGGGTCATAGCTCAAAGTACGAAAGCTAAAGATATTTTTTTATACAAAGACGAGGGTCAGATAAATAACGCCCTCCATCAAAATATATCAGACATCACACGCCTTCTTTAATTACGAATTTGGTGGATGTTTTGCAAACCTGCTTCAGGCTTAGACTGCCATCGGTTTTTGTCTTTAAATGCTGAACGGTATTATTTGTCCATATCTTATAGTCGTTACCAGGCTGCAGTCCGGTTATTGTAAATTCATAGTTATTCGGTTGGGTGATGGTAAAAGAGATTTCTCTTGAATCCCATGAATTAATTTGCAGGTCAATGGGGTGATTGGATGCGGCAGCTATATGAAGCAGCGAACTATCGCGGTTGTGGTGGTAATAAGTTAGCTTACTGCCTGAGCGGGATGCCCCAAAGCTTTCATTGCTTTTAACTGAGAAGGTATTGGTGCGCATTGCATAATCATTAACGCTTAGTTTTAATTGATATACTGTATCGCGGAGGGTGTATGAAAATTGTGTGCCATTGAGCGTTTTACTCATGTTTGGTTCAAGGCCCATCCTGTTCCACATCGGGCGGATGCCATAAATGTCCCTGTACAGGCCCGTAATGGTAGTGCAGATGCCAGCTAAAATATCGTCGCCCATGCCTAACTGGGTAACCCTGCTGTACCGCTGGGATGACAGGCCATCCTTTTTGTACTGTTCAAGAATGTTATTGACATATTTAAGGGCGATTCCTTTATTATATTTGGCATAAGCCCTAATGCCAAGATAACCCCAGGTAGGGAAGATATCGCCATTTTCATATTTGGGAAAGGGCCAGTTCCCGCCCTGTACCTCTTCTCTTTTAAAAGAATCGAAGCACAGTGGCCAATGAAATAGTTTTTCGGCAGTTGTTCGTTGTTCTATCTGATCGAGGATAAGAGCGATGCGCTGTGGATCGTCACAGATCCCGAAGGCAATAACGGCGAAATTTACCGGGGTAACCAGGTTGTCGCCATGAACGGAGCCGTCTTTATCCCGCCAATATACATACTGCCTTTTGGCTGCCGACCAAAAACCGCCTTCCTCAACCGGCTTATTCATAGCGGTTTTGAGCCGCTGAGCTACTGCGGTATAATAACCTGATTTTTGTGGATTCCCTAATACCTTTTCGCAGTTTGCCCACAGGTTTAGTGCCTCATACAGTTGTGCGTTAACAAATGCATTTTCATAGCCGGCATAAACAATATCCAGCCAGTCGCTGGCTTTTTTTTCGGCAACGTTGTTGTTTACCATTTCAAATATGCCGTTGTTGTTGGAGTCGCGTTTGAGCAGCCATTCGAGTGCTTTTTCGCAGCTTTGCTGGTGCGATTTTAACCAGGCCAGGTCCCCGGTAAGATCGAATTGTTCGCTGGTATTGATCAAATAGCCGGTTTGTGAATCAACAGTATAACCCCATTGGGCCTCGTAATATCCTGTTTTGGCATTATAGGTGCCGGGGATCTCGTCGCCGGGCTCGTTGTGCCAGCGGGATAGAACCCGTCCGTCAGGAAGCATCGCCTGATCGCGTTCCTGGTTTAGCGTGGCAGAGAGGTTGCGGGTATAGTTTTTATCGTCTACCGCCATGCCTATCTGCGCAAAAAAGGGCTCATGCATGCATTTCCAGTTGGTGAGCCAGCCGTTTGCACCTATAATATTATTATCTACCACGCCATACCTCCCGGTAGTATTCATCAGCTCGCGCACGGCATCCGCATCAATACCCGTAAGTGTGCCCCTTGAGTATTTTGTGAAATAGTCTTCATACTGCAGTTCAAAATGTGCGCTTACCTTTCCTTTTTTTATCTCAAAGGGAGCGAACACGTCCGCTTTTCGCGACACAAAGCGGCTTAAGTTGTAACGCTGCTGTAAGGGGGCATTGGTTACCAACTGGGTACAGGTAAATTCATTTTTGGCGCTGTGTGAATATTTAGTGGCAATCACATTTCCGGCACCTGGTTTTGCAGTTATCTGCAGGGCATCTCCTGATTTTGCATTCCAGAAGGTTACACCGCCGGTGTGTACACCGTAGGTATCATTTACCTGTTTTAGGTATTTACACCAAACCATCCCACCGTTATCAATTATCCCGCCTTTCCAAACTGAAAGATCGGCAAAGTTCCATTTTGGGAAGGCCTGGTCTTCTAATTGAGCGGCATTGCTGTATTGGCGGGTGATGTCCCAAAGGATTTTATTGACGGTCAGCTTAAAATTCCATGTTTCTGTAACCGCGAGGGTGGCATCACCATAACTTATGCCGGTTAATGTTATACCGTTGGGTGTCTCTGTTATTTTTATATTATTATGATGGTTATTAGAGGTAAATGTTCCGTTTTTGGTTTCAATCCCCGTATAAACTCCCGAAGGGGATAAGGTATTGTTGCCTTTTATGTTTAACTGTTTTATTATGCAGCCGGATGAATAGTCAATTACTATTGAGAGCTTTTTGCCGGGAACGGTGATGGTAATGGTTTTAGCAGCGGGATCATGTTTTATTCCATCGTTTCTTTTTGGCTGGGAAAAGCTCAATTGCTGAAAAAACAAAAGAACAAAAAAGGCTGACAGGGTTTTTGAGATCATGGTATGCTGCTTATAATTAGGACAAGCTGAGCTTGTATGTGTAAAACTATTATAAATACGCCCCTGTTTATGAATACAACCTGATGTTTTTTTTGTACTTTTTGATAAATTGTTGGAAGGGGAGAAAGTTGGCGGTTGTGAGTTTGCAGGGAGAACTGCGATATTGTATTAACGCGGGTAGCTTCGAATGATGTTTTATTTTAGAACTTAATGACTCTCCCGCTCAATTGCCGCGGAGGCTAGTCCTTTTTGTCTTGATACAAAAAGGACCAAAAAAATCAAGACAGAAAAAAGCTTCCCCGCTGCAGGCCAGACTCCCTGGCCCGCTTTTCTGTCGGGCCTTTGCCCGCTTTTGTTTTTGGTTGTCACAATGATTATGGTTTGAAAAAGCGTTTACGTTGCCCTTGTTACCCTGCAACAACAAACTACACTAATGACCACTGACTAATAGCTAATTATACAACTTTCCTTAAATTTACGTTCTTTACATCATGCGCAGGTTTATAGGTGTTTTGGTATTTAGCTTTATTATGGCTTCTGCATTTGCGCAAGTGAGGAAGCCTGTTATTGCTTTTGCCAGCGATACGCAGGAACCTATGTGGGTGGAGAAACTGCTCCTTAAATCAAACCATAACCAAAAGGCTACCGAAATGATCTTTAAGGATGTGGATGCCGTTCGCCCATCGGGTTTGTTTATTTTGGGCGATGTGGTTTCATTGGGTTATAAAGCTAAAAAGTGGACCAGGATTGACGCTTATATCAAGCAATGCACGCATGATTCTATACCCGTGTATGCCACACTTGGCAACCATGAGGTGATGTTTAATGCCCGTAAGGGAACAAGGAATTTTAAAACGAGGTTCCCCATGTACAACCCGGCAGGGTATACGGAGGTAATTGATTCCGTGGCGGTGGTTTTGCTGAATTCAAATTTTAGTAAAATGACGGCAGCCGAGATCCTGGCGCAGGATAATTGGTATAGCAGCGCTATAAAAAAGCTGGATGCCGATGGGGCTATTAAGTTTATTATCGTTGGTTGTCATCATTCGCCTTACACCAACAGTAAAATTGTAAAGCCTTCAATGGAAGTACGGCAGAACTTTTTGCCGGCTTTTATCAACTCAAAAAAATGTGTGCTTTTTGTTTCGGGGCACTCGCATAATTTCGAGCGTTTTAATATGCAGGGGAAGGATTTCCTTGTTATTGGCGGCGGGGGCGGGTTGCATCAGCCTTTATACACAAACGCCATTACCCCCGATCTTTCGGCCGGTTATAAACCCATGTTTCATTATTTGGAGGTGAGGCGCGCTCATGATTCGTTACAACTGGTATCGCGGCAGCTTAATGCGGATTTTTCAGGGTTTACCGATGGGTTGGTGTTTACTGTAAGGTAGAGCTCTCTTTTAGCAGGCTAACGCGGGTTGCTTCGAACTTTATTTGGTTCAAGAACTTAATGACCATCCCGCTCAATTGCCGCGGAGGCTAGTCCTTTTTTGTCTTGATACAAAAAAGGACCAAAAAAAATCAAGTCAGCAGAAATGCTTCTTTGCGCACAGGGCCTTTCACGCACAAATCCGAAAAAACCACGGGCTGGAATCTTTTTGCATGGAGACCCTGTCTCGTGCAGATCTTGTATGCAAAAATTTCCTATGCCCTTTGCCACCGCTTTGGGCCATCAGTTTTTTCGAATTTTTGCCGAAGCTTATCTACTGACGGGAAAGAAAAGAACTATTTTTTTACAGTCCCCTGCCAACTCAGAACTACCCACTGCTAAATTATCCATTTTGATATTAGGTATTTAATACGGGCCTGCTGCTGCCGCCCTTTGTAAACAAGCTTGCGAGTGTGCATAAACCTGCTATAAAAGAAATTGCTGCCGCAAACGGGAAAAAGTAAATATATTCAATAACACCCATTGAGAGCAGGAACACAGCCAAGACCGGCACCAACCTGGCGGATAAGCTATTTCCTGCGTCGGCGGAGAGTAGCCATAACAGGATAATGATGAACAGTAATATCAATAACATGATAAAGCCGTAGCCATCGTAAAAGGAGGCCAGCGTTGCGGATCTGCCCATAAACTCAAAATGGTTTGTTTCCATGCTTTTAATTACGAGGCCTACGGCGGGATTGGGTGCGGTTTTCCAGGTGAGCGCGCCTAAAGTATGCCCCATGGTATGCAGGAACATCAGCACAGCCGCTATGCGCAATAATAGTTTTGGTTTCATTTTTTTAATTAATTACGAGTTCTTCGCGGATAGCAATGTTTTTGTACAGATCCAGAATATCGGCCCAACCCTTGTCCATGCTTTCAATAACTTTGGGGCCGGTAAGCCGGTTCAGGTTTTTGTGCTCAAATTTTATGGTTGTTGCTTTTGGGCCCAGCGGGATAAACTGCACCTCCACTTCGGTTAGCAGCTCAGGGTCGTACTGGAAATCGCCGTTGATCTTCCATGCTAAAACCAGGAGGCTGTTTGGATCCCATTGCAAAACGTGGCCGATGTTAGCTTCGCTGCCGTCCTCGTGGCGGGAGTACCAGCGGCCGTTAGGGCCGGGTTCCAGCACCTGTTCGGTCATGGGTGATTTGCCGATGTGGTGGGTACGCGGCCACCACAGGTCCATTTGTTCGCTAAATACTTTAAAGGCGGTTGCCTGGGAAGCTTCTACCAGGAGCTCCTTTTTGATGGTGTCGATTTTTAAGCTATTCATAATTTTTTTTCTTCTTGTTCTGCTATTAATTTGAATGCGGACAATGCCTCGTCCCAAAACTTATCCAGGTAATTGCGCATGGCTAAAATACCCTCCCTGTTCACCTGGTAGATGTTTTTTGTCCCTTGCTGATTAATGCTGATCAGTTTGGCGTCCCGTAAAACTTTTAGGTGCTGCGAAACTGCCGGACGGCTTACGGGGAGGCCGTTGGCTATGTCAACCACTGCCAGCGGGGTTGTCCGCAGTTTTTCGAAGATGGCCCTGCGGGTTGGGTCGCCCAGTGCGTTAAATGCTTTTTCGGAATTGCTGATTGCGTGACCCATTCTTTTCTTGTTTTAATATATTCTATTTAGTAAGTATTAACTTACGGTTAGTGCAAACTTACCAATAGTTTTGGAAAATGCAAATATTTTTTTGATGTGCGGATGTGTGGATATGCAGATGTGCGGATGAGAAAAAGGGTGTCATCCTGAGGTACTCGAAGGATGAGCGCAGTGGCCCGTTCGCTTGCTAAGCAGCGGGTTGCTTCGAACTTTATTTGGTTCTAGAACTTAATGACCCTCCCGCTCAATTGCCGCGGAGGTTGTTACTTTTGGCTTGATCCAAAAGTAACCAAGACCGAGCATAGCGAGATAATGAGTGCCTTTAAAAAATAAACAACATACGAATAACATCAAGTCAGCAGAAATGCTTCTTTGCGCACGGGCCTTTCACGCACAAATCCGAAAAACGGCATAGCCCTCTTGAGCACCTTAAAAAAATAAACAAAACGCGAAAAAACCACGGGCTGGAATATTTTTGCAGGGAGACCCCATCGCTTGCAGACCCTCTATGCAAAAATTTCCTATGCCCCTTGCCACCGCTTTGGGCCATCAGTTTTTTCGAATTTTTGCCGAAGCTTATCTGCTGACGGGGAAAGAAAAAAGGAATGACATGACACCTCAAGAGAAGGCACATAGCA
>JAQBOS010000092.1 GCA_028287925.1 Mucilaginibacter sp.
ATGCGGTCAACCTCCTGTTTCATTATAGGCCTTACAGCGGTTATTGCAACTTCTTTTAACTGGTTGCTGGCCGGTAATAATAAAACATTGCCAACATTTACATCAGTGGCAGTTCCGGTTATTTTTATTGTTTTGTTTTTATAGCCAACAGAGGCAAATGTTAGCTGATATTCTTTAAGGGCTAGATTTTTAAATTCAAATGTACCATCATCTTTACTTAAACCACCTTTTACCGATTGCTGTGTTTTTGCATCAAGCAATACAACGGTAACATAACCCAATGGCTTATTGCTTACCGAATCAATGGTAGTTCCTTTAACTGTTAGTGTTTGCGGAGCGGGTTGAGCCATTACCGTGGCCGACAGGTACCAGCAAAATGCCAGCAGTAAAAGTTTTTTCATATTGTTTTTTTATTTCTTTGATTCCACTGATTTCGGTGTAATCATCAAACAAGTCTAAAGGACGCGCAGGAGCATGATCCGTTACAGGGTCATAGTGGATTTAACAGAATTTAACGTTTTTTAACAATTGCCTACTTGTTGTAAATGTGTCATTTCGATGGTGCGGTTGATGAGCGCGGGCGCAAAGCGTTCCATTTTTACATGCGGAACACCCGGAACAAAGTGAAACATACTGATTATCAATTATTTAGACATTTATCAAGAATTGAGCTGATTTAAGTAGCTAACAATCAGCATGTTCCACCGGCCTTAATATCGAACTCACATTAATTTAATGAACAACTGAATTAATGAATCGTTGATTGAGCAATTATTTATTATTAAACCGCGTCATGGTAAGTTCCGTACCTATTGTGGCAAAGCTCTTTATCATTTCGATAGAGCGGTCAATCAATGCAGGGAGTTCGGGAATTTCATCTTTATCAAAGCCATCAAGCACATAATCAACCTGGCGGCCTTTAGGGAAATTATCGCCCACGCCAAAACGCAGGCGGGCATAGTTATTATGGCCAAATGTAGCTTCAATATGTTTCAAGCCGTTATGCCCGGCAGCGCTGCCTTTGGGCTTTAAGCGTAAAGTACCAAAAGGCAAGGCAATCTCATCAACTACGATCAATACGTTCTCAATAGGGATCTTTAGCTCCTTCATCCAATGGTTAACGGCTTTACCGCTAAGGTTCATATAGGTGGTTGGCTTTATAAGATGCAGGGTACGTGCTTTGTGGCTTATTTCGGTATAGTAAGCCAGGCGCATATTGTAAAATTTGGCATTTTCCTGTTTTGCCAATTCATCCAATATCATAAAACCTATGTTATGCCGGGTATCGGCATATTCAGGCCCTATGTTTCCTAAACCTACTATTAAATATTTCATGATTAGTTCATAGTTGATGGTTCATAGTTCATAGCCGAAAAAGTTCGGAATATCATTTACAACCATCTCCTAATTAAAAAGCGAAGATATTATTTTAAAACAAAAACAGCGACAAGCCTAAACTCATCGCTGTTAACTTATGAAATCACAAAATCAATCAGTGCAATCACTCATTAATCGGTGAAATCACCTTAATTATTTTTTACCGGAAGCAGCTTCCTGTTCAGCCTGGCGTAATGCACGTGAGGTAGTTACAGAAACTATAGTATCTTCTTTCGAATTCACGATAGTTAACTTATCAACTGCAATATCACTAACCTTTACTGATTTACCAACTTCTAAAGTCTCGATGCTAATTTCAATAGCGTCTAAATGATCTTTAGGTAAAGCTTTAATGCGTAATTTTCTTAATTTTTGTACAAGTTTACCACCTGTTTTAACACCTGGAGAAGTTCCGGTTAATTTAACAGGGATCTCGATAGTGATAGGTTTTTTCTCGTCTAAAAGTAAAAAATCTACGTGGATGATCTGTTCAGTTAACGGGTGAAACTGAAGATCTTTAATGATAGCCTGTGATTTTGTACCGGCAATATCTAAGTCGATGAAATGAACAACCGGCGTATAAACTACGGCTTTCAAATCACTTGCGGACACTGAAAAGTGGGTTTGGGTAGTCCCACCGTAAAGTACTGCAGGCACCAGGCTCTGGTAACGCAGTTCTTTAGCGTCTCTTTTCCCTACGTTCTCTCTTGGAGAACCGCTAATAGCAATTGATTTCATTTTTTGTTATTTATTTATTTTTAAGTTCATAGTTGATGGTTCATAGCAGAACCAATTACATCTTCTATTTTATCTTTAAGTTCCTGCTAAAAACCAGGCTTCATTTCTACTATGAACCATGATCTATGAACCATGATCTACACTCAGTCTACTTTAAACAACTGGCTTATTGAGCCGTGTTCGTTTACATTCATTATTGCGCTGGCAAACAAATTTGCAGTGGTTAAAACCTTTATTTTACTGCTTTGATGCTTAAGCGGAATAGTATCGGTAACTATCAATTCTGTTAAAACCGAATTCTCGATAGTTTCATATGCTTTGCCTGATAATACAGGGTGTGTACAAACCGCGCGTACGCTGCGTGCACCACGCTCCATAATTAACCCTGCTGCTTTTGCCAGCGTACCGGCAGTATCGCATATATCGTCAATCAGTACTATATCCTGGTCGGTAACATCACCAATAAGCGTCATGGCCTCAATTTCATTGGCACGTTTACGGCGTTTATCGCAAATTACCACTTCGGCGTTAAAGAATTTTGCAAAAGTACGCGCCCTGTATGAACCGCCCATATCCGGCGATGCAATGGTTAAATTACCAAGGCCCAGGCTTTTTATATAAGGCACAAAAATTATAGAAGCGTCAAGGTGGTCAACCGGGATATCAAAAAAACCCTGGATCTGTGCTGCGTGCAAGTCCATGGTCATAATGCGGTTTATACCTGCTGCTACCAACAAATTGGCAACCAGTTTTGCCCCTATGGCAACACGCGGCTTATCCTTCCTGTCCTGCCGCGCCAATCCAAAATAAGGAATAACCGCGGTTACATAATGCGATGATGCACGGCGTGCGGCATCAGTCATCATTAGTAATTCCATCAGGTTATCGGTAGGAGGATTGGTACTCTGGATCAAAAACACATCGCAACCACGTACCGATTCGTTAAAATGAGGTTGAAACTCGCCATCGCTAAAACGCGAAATATCCATATCGCCTAACTCGCGACCATAGGAAGCCGCAATATTTTCTGCCAGGCTTTGTGTGGCAGAACCTGCGAATAACTTAACCGGGTTAAATTGTAATGGCATTTCTTTTAATTTCGGATTTCGAAATTTCGATTTCGGATTTGTTTAAACCTTATAAAAAGCAATTTCGGATTTCGATATTCTTCAGAAATAAATCCGAAATTGAACATCCGAAATCCGAAATACTCTTGTTGCCCGACCAGGATTCGAACCTAGACAAACGGTACCAAAAACCGTCGTACTACCATTATACTATCAGGCAATCTCCTTAGGTTTGTTATCCATTCCAAAAAGGAATGCAAATATAGGAGGTTTTTTCTGTTCTCAAAACCCTTTTTTAAAAAAGATTTCTTGAAAGAAGCAAGATGCAAGAAATCAAGAGTCAAGAAGAAAATTAAGAAAGACAGTTAGATCAAATGTAAAAGCCAGAATTACTTTTCTTGATTCTTGTCATCCTGATTCCTGACTCTTCCACTTAAATGTTTATTTCCATTTGATAGAAAACCCCGGGATTGCTTTTTGTAATAAGTGTTGAATTTAGCTGCCGGGCCATCAAATTAACCAATCTTAAACCAAAAGAAGGTGCCCTATCCTTATTGTCTTCTTTTAAACCCACGCCGTTATCGCAAAGGGTTAATAATAGTTTCGATTTTTCAATTAATTTAAGGCCGAGGTGTATTTCACCCCCGGCCTCTGTAAATGCATATTTAAAAGCGTTAGTTGCCAGTTCATTGGCTATTAATCCAATTGCCACCGCCTTATCAGCCTCAAGCATTATGTTACTTACCTCTATCCTCAAATTAATTTCGCTTTGCTTATAGCCCACAAAAGAGTCTTTTATATGATTTAACAACTTGGTTAAATAATCATTCATTTCAATTTTGGTGGTGGTATTGTCCAGGTATAATTTATTGTGGATCAAATTCATGGAGGTTAACCTGGCTTCGTTTTCGCGCAGGGCGATCTTTGTATTTTCATCGCTCAGGTTTTCAATCTGCATAGTGAAAAGACCGGAAAGGATCTGCAGGTTATTTTTAACGCGGTGATGGAGATCACGCATCAGGGTTTGGATCCGCTGATTAGCTTTATTTTTTATCCTGAAGCTATTGTAAGCTATAGCGAAGAGGAGCAATAATAAAACAGCGGCAATTATCAGCACAATAATTGATAGCCTTTGTTGCTTCACAATTTTCTGATCCAGGCTGTTTTTTAAACTAAGCGCCGCTATATCTTTTACTTTTTGGTCGGTTTGATATTTAATTTCAAGCTCATTAATTGTCCTGTTCTTTGCAACGGAAAAAAGGCTGTCTTTCAGGTCGGTCTTTTTATTTGCATATAATAACGCATTTTTATAATCACCTGCATGGTTATATAAATTATATTTAATCCCATAGGCTTCCATTAATAATTCGGGAAGCTTAAGCTTTTGAGATGTACCAATGGTAATATTAATTGCGGTAAATGCCGGCCCGTATTTTTTTTGCTGAGTGTAAACTTCCGCGAGGTCGGCATTTCCCCTGGCAATCTCCTCTGCCATGTCATAATTTGCTGCTATATGCAATGATCTTACAACATAATTTTCAGCTTTTTTCAAATCCCCCTTCATTTTCCAGGAAGAGCCAAGGTTTTGTAAAGTGAGCACTATTTCACTTGAATCGCTACCAGGCTTATACATTGCCAAAGACTTATTAAGGTAATATATAGCTGAATCTGGTTGTGTATATCGTTTAAATGTAAACCCAATATTATTTAACGATTGCGCAATTGCTTGCCTGTCATTTAACTTTTGCCTTATAGCCAGGGCCTTCTTATTGTATTCCAGTGCTTTCGGATAATTATTTAATTCAACAAAACATAAAGCAATAGAGTTAAAGGTATGGGATAAATATTCCTCGTTTTTTAAGCTTTCAAAAATTCCTGATGATAATAAATAATAGCTAATGGCTTCTGAATATAGTGAAAGTTTGCGCTCACAAATGCCAATGTTTAAATAAATTGCTGCTAAGCCGGACAATTGATTTGTGTTTTTAAAAATAATTGCTGCTTTTTTATATTCACCAATAGCTTGGTTAAAGGCTCCTATTCCATGATCTGCCATACCTAAATAAAGCCAGGAATCACCACTCAAAGAGTCTGTATGATAACCCTCAGCAACAGATAATGCATTTTTAGCCGTTTTTTTTCCATTGCTATAATCCTTTAAATCATAATAATATCCAGCTATAATGTTTAAGCTTTTAATAATAATTCTTTTGTCCTTTTTTAGTTCGGCTATTTTATAAGCCTGCTTAGCTAAATTAATACCTGTTGAGGGATCTTTAGCCGAATTAGCTTTTTTAAGTAAAGTATCAGGGTTCTGATTATTCTGGTAAAAAAAAGAATAAGCATTATTTAACAGCATAAAAAAGCTAATAAATACTAACAAACCTTTTTTCAATAAAACCATTTGTTTTTTGTTTGATAAGGGATAATAAAACACAAACTTAAGTGTCAAATTATAAACTTAAAATTTGCTGATTTAAAATTAATAAAAAAAGGCTGCATAGTTGCAGCCTTTAATATTAATTAAGAACTTGGATGCTTGACTGGGCCATCACCTCCCCCGGAAAAGTTTGCAGAATCAATTATTGACAATTTTATTGTCGGTTGTTTTTTTGACGGCACCACAGATGAATCTTTTTTACACCCGATAGTTGCGATTGAAGCCATAACTATTATAGCTGCAATAATTAGTTGTTTAGTTTTCATTTTCCCTTTTTTTAATAATTAAAAATAAGGGCATGACTTTTCCAGGGTAGAGGCAATGCCCGTTACCTGCTTTCCCGAAAAAGACTTTTTACAATTTTGGATATCCTATATCAGCATATAGCCCGATATTTCTTTTTTGAAATACTTTACGGAGGCTCAATAAATAATAGGTAATGATGCGACTCGTACGTATGTTCAGACTTCATACGTGATAAGGTTTAGGCTTATTTCTTTAATATCTTTAGTATAAACCGGATTATTTTATTAGCCGGCAACTATAATATTCTATTGTTTTTTGTTCGATTTTCCCTTGTTAAAACCAGGCATCTTTTTTACATTCTGAATTAAACTTGGTTAAAGGGTTTGGGCTAGGTTTATATTCTAGTTATCAAACGATTGAAATTAGATCATTTGATTAACAACTCAGCTAATAAGTTTGTGAACTTGCCATTTTACCTTGTGAACAGGTCATTTTAGTGCAGGAACAAAAATTAGAACAGGAACAAAAAATTGATGTTTGATAATATGTATTACCATCAATTGTTATTATAACTTTGAAAATATGTTAGGTAAAGTTAAGATCCTGGTTGTTGAGGATGAAATATTGATTGCCGAGTCGTTAAGAATGATGCTTGAAGGCCTTGGTTATGAAGTGCCGGCAATTTTTAATTCGGGGTTGGAAGCAATTAAAAACTTCAGGCCCGGCTTTGCCGATATTGTAATTATGGACATTGAGCTGGCCGATAATACAAATGGCATTGATACCGCAATTGAGCTAAAAAAAATCAGCGATCCGCCTATAATTTTTATTACCAATAATACAGATGAACGGATTCGTAAAAGGGCTATTTATGAAACAAACGCATTGCATTATGTTTCTAAACCCTTCACCAGGCTTGATATTAGCATAGCGATAGACCTCACACTTAAATTAGCCGGAGATAAAGAAATTGCCTCAAAAAAAGCCAATGAGTTTTCTTATTTAATGAACGATTCCATATTTGTTAAAGATGAAGGCAGCTTCAAAAAAATAATGGTCAATGATATTCGTTTTTTGAAAGCGGACGGAAGTTATTGCAACTTTCATCTTAAAAATGACAGTATACTTTTTTGTGAGAACCTGAGCTTTTTAGAAGAGAAACTTTCCTTTGCCAAAAACCTGGTGCGTGTTCACCGCTCCTATCTGGTAAACATTAACTACATAACCAAAATACAGGATAACAGGCTTTGGATAGAAGACGAAGAGATCCCTATCGGAGCAACCTATAAAAAAGAATTAGGTGATTTAATCAGGTTTATTTGAGTAGTTCATGGTTGATGGTTCATAGTTCATAGCCGACGCTCTTTCTTAACTAATCTCTGGTCTCTAACGTCTAATCACTGATTTTTAGTTCATTGTTCATGGCAGCTGCAATTTTATGGCGGTTAAAGTTTAGCCGCTGTTAAACTATTTTTCAAAAAAACTGTCAAACCGGCCGGAAAACCTTATTTATGAATATCCAATTTAACCTGTTTAACATTATAGTTCTGCTGGGATCATTGCAAGGTTTAATTTTAAGCCTTATGCTCTTGTTTTCTGGCAATGATAAACGACAAAACAAATATTTCCTGGCAGCCTTTATGCTGATGCTGGTTTATGATAGTTTTGGCACTTTTTGCTGGAGTTCCGGGTTTAGCACCGGCTGGCTTGGCGTTTTCGACCAGATCTTCCCATATACTATTATTTTAACGGCAGGGCCAAGCCTGTACCTGTATATTCAAACCACTATTAAGCCCGACAAAATTCCATCCAACATAATTCTAAAAACTTATTTACCCGCTACAGTTGATTTTGCTTTCCGTTTTTGTTTACTCATTTACGCGCTGCTGGCCAAAAATGGGGTAGTATTCCCGGTAAAGGCGGGCGACATTGACGCTTTATACCAGCCGGTTGCGGAGGTGTTGATGGTGGTTGTTTTCTGGTTCTATTTAGTTTCTTCTATCCGTCAATTTAAAAAATGGCAGCCTGAAACATCCGGAGCTGATGTATCAATGCTTACAGAGCAAAATTTGATCAGTAAATGGACCAAAGCTTTGCTTACTGTTATGACGTTAATAGCCACAGTATGGGCAGCCACAATTTTTGGATCTTTACTTTTTAATATTGAGGCGTTAGCCTATTTCTCTCCTATTGAAATCATCCTGGTTGTATTCACTTATTGGATAGGGCTGAAAGGCTATCAGCATACCCGTGTGGTTTATATCAGCGATCAAAAAGCTGCCAAAACCTATGCCGATGCGCTGCCGGCCGGGGAGACGGAGGCATGTATCGCCATCCTGAAAAAAGCCATGGAAACCGATAAGCTTTACCTCGACCCTACCCTTACCGTGAACAAGCTTGCCGAAAAGCTTAACCTTAACCCCAGAACGATATCTGCGGTTTTAAACCGCGAGCTAAAAAAGGGGTTCAGCGAATTTGTAAATGAATATCGTATTAACGAGGTGAAGCTAAAAATGCTGCAGCCAGAAAATAAACACATTACCATAGCCGGCATTGCCTTCGATTCCGGGTTTAATTCTGTCGCTACCTTTCAGCGTACATTTAAAAGCGCAGAAAGCATCACTCCTAAGCAATTTCTGTTAAACTATAAAACCGGGATAAAATAGTGCTCAAAACATGATTTGAGC
>JAQBOS010000339.1 GCA_028287925.1 Mucilaginibacter sp.
CCGCGATCTCAGCCTCGTTGCGTTTTGGCAGGGAAAGCCTTTGGTTTTTGTAGATAACCCCACATTTTTTGCTTCTTCAAAAAACGTTGCGTAGTTAAATAGCTACGCATATATTTGTAGTCAAATAGCTACACAATGAATTTAAGACGAGACGTATTCCAAGCCATAGCCGACCCTACCCGCAGAGCCATACTGCTGTTGGTTGCTTCGCAAACCATGACAGCCGGCGCTATAGCCGCCAATTTTGACACCGCCAGGCCAACAGTATCCAAACACCTGCAAATACTTACCGAGTGCGAATTGCTTGAACAAAAACAAAACGGCAGGGAAATTTACTATAACATAAATGCAAAAAACATGAAAGAAGTAGCTGACTTTATTGAACCATTCCGCAAAATGTGGGATGAACGGTTTAACAAACTGGAAATAATTATGAAAAATTATAAACCCAAAAAATAGCATATTATGGAATTAAAAACAAAAATCGACGCAGAAGACGGCAAACAGGATTTGGTAATTACCCGGGAATTTGATTTGCCGTTGGAATTACTTTTTAAAGCATGTGCGGAGCCCGAAATTGTTGCGCAATGGATGGGAACCAAAGTGTTGAAACTTGAAAGTAAAAAGCACGGCAGTTACCAATTTGAAACATCCGATGCTAAAGGAAACGTAGTATTTCGGGCCAATGGAGTAATTCATGAGTTTGTTCCGAACCAGAAAATCACCCGGACATTTGAAATGGAGAATACCCCTTTTGGCGTCCAACTGGAGGTGGTAGAATTTGAAAGCATCACTGACGATACCAGCAAACTCCGTATGCACACCATCTATGAATCGGTTGCAAAAAGAGACCAGGTGCTGAAATTACCTTTTGCCCAGGGCATAAATATGGCGCATAACAGACTGCAAGAAATCGTAAGTAAATTAAAATAATTATAACATGGAAAAGAGAAAGGTTATTGGATATTGGATAATAACTGTGATATTATCTTTTTGTATTTTTTCGGGCGGATTAGCACAGGCTATGCAGGTAAAAGGGGTTGTACAGGGTTTTAAACCTCTCAGGTACCCTACCTACTTTATTTCGATTATCGGTGTTTGGAAGATGCTGGGCATAATTGCGATATTAGTACCTAATTTTAAATTGCTAAAGGAATGGGCCTACGCGGGCATATTTTTTGTGATGAGCGGCGCGGTGATTTCACACATTGCCAGCAATGATGTTTCCATTCAAATAATTGCCCCGGTTGTACTAGCCATTTTTACTGTTTTATCATGGTATTTAAGGCCTGCTGATAGAAAAATTATTTCAGTTAACTAATTATGAACAACATCAATAGCACTAAAAAGGCGTTATCACCAGAACAACGTGAAGAGTTACTCGGCGTATTGAAAGCCCGTTTCGAGAAGAATATGAACCGCCACAAAGGCGTTGAATGGACTAAGGTACAGGCAAAACTGGAAGCCAATGCTGAAAAACTATGGTCGCTGGATGATATGGAAAGTACCGGCGGAGAACCAGACGTTGTTGCTTATGATAAACAGACGGATGAGTACATCTTTTATGATTGTTCAGCGGAAAGCCCTAAAGGCCGCAGAAGCCTTTGTTACGACCGTGAAGCGCATGAGTCAAGGAAAGAATTTAAACCGGAAAATAACGCTGTTGATATGGCAGCCGCCATGGGCATTGAGCTTTTATCGGAAGAACAATACCGGGAGTTGCAGAAACTTGGAAATTTCGATACAAAAACGTCGAGCTGGGTAAAAACGCCTGCTGATATTAGAAAACTGGGCGGGGCCATCTTTTGTGATCGTCGCTATAACACTGTCTTTGTTTATCACAACGGAGCAGAATCCTACTACGCCGCCAGGGGTTTCCGTGGCTCGCTAAGGGTATAAATTTTTATAAAACAACATACTATGACAATGAATGAAATGAATCCCAAAGTTGATTTTTATTTCAACAAAGCCCAAAAATGGCAGGAAGAAATTGAAAAAATGAGGGCGATGGCCCTCGGCTGTGGGCTTAACGAAGAGTTGAAATGGGGCTGTCCCTGTTATACGTTTCAGAAAAATAACATTGTTTTAATCCATACATTTAAAGAGTACTGCGCATTTTTATTTTTTAAGGGTGCTTTGCTTGACGATCCTCACGGTATCATGGTGCAGCAAACGGAGAACGTGCAGTCGGCACGCCAGACAAGGTTTACTGATATCAGCGAAATAGTTGAGCAGGAACCCATCCTGAAAGCCTATATTTATGAAGCCATTGAAGTAGACAAAGCCGGTTTGGAAGTAAATTTTAAAAAGACTGAAGAATTCACTGTTCCCGAAGAATTTCAATATAAGCTAGATCGGATCCCTGCCCTGAAAACTGCCTTTGAGGCCTTAACACCGGGACGGCAAAAAGGGTACCTACTTCATTTTTCGCAAGCCAAACAATCCAAAACCAGGGAGGCAAGGGTTGAAAAATACATCCCGCAAATTTTGAACGGAAAGGGGTTGGATGATTAGCACACTCGATAAGAAAATAACCTTGATCAAGGTTTAAGATATTACTAATAATCGACGGGCTAAAACGTGTCAAAAAATAACACTAATTTTAGCGCTATAAATTACAATTATTGTTATTCTTGATTTTTTAATCAGGTTAATAATCTAAATTAAGTTCTATAATCGCTTTTATATGAAAAGATATGTTTTAGTGCTCTTTTTATTCCTCTATTTTTCAGGCTATTCGCAAAATGCCCTTAATAATTACAAATATGTAGTGGTGCCTGGAAGATATAGTTTCCTTAAACAAGATGATCAGTACTCATTAAACAGCCTGACCAAAGTTTT
>JAQBOS010000344.1 GCA_028287925.1 Mucilaginibacter sp.
TTTTTTCAGCGCCGCGTCCCGAAATATCACTTATATATTCCTTTTTACTAAGCCTGTAAACGATCATGCAAAAATACCATGTTCAATCCTGCCTAATTCATCATAGACCATGGTGATGCCAAAATTAGTATCAAGCATGTCCTTGGGTTTTACGCCACCCAGAGCAACACTTACGGTATCCATCCATGTGTAAAAATTATCTTTAATGCCGAATATATTAATGCCCTTTTTATAAAGGAGCTCAATTATTATGATTTTTTCGGAATAGATAGGATCAAAAGTTTTACCTTCTTTTTTATACCGCTGCATGGTACGTTCAGAAAGGTGAAGATATTCGGCCCATTCCTGCATGCCTAGCTGAATGTACTCAGAAAGCTTGGTAAGGCGATAAAATGATACACCTTCCCTTGCCATATTGGCTAAGTTTACCTCGTCCTCATCCTCGTTAAAAACATATTTTTTGGGGTTATTCATAGTTGTATCCGCTAATTGTCAATAAAATTACGACAATTGTCACTAATTTCCAAATTTATTTTTCCAGTATCAACTTAACCGAAGGTTCAAGTTCTTGTACCCACAACTGGTACATTGCGCCTGAAGGATGCAGGCCGTCATCTGCAATTAAAGTTTTGTCTATAGCGGCCCTCTTTGATATTGCAGTTATATTTATATAATTAGGAACGTGCGCCTTAGCAGTTTCTTCGCGGTTAATGTCATTAAATAAGTCAATATCAGGTCCTATTTCGCCCTCTCTTCCACCGGCGAATGGCGTAACGCCCCAGTCGGGGATTGACAGTACAAAAACTCTGCTGCTATCGCCTTTGGCAAAATTGATTGCAGTACGTAAAACCTGGGCAAACTTTGTGCGGTAGTTATCCTTACTCTGCTTTTGATACTGATCATTAACCCCGATTAGCAAAGTAACGAAATCATACTTTTTATCTCTAAAGTCGCTACGGGCAATTGCGCTTATTAAATTATCGGTTGTCCAGCCGGTTACAGCAATAATATCAGGTGTTTGTACATCAAGCTTATAGAAATTTAATAAGTTGGTAAGCTGGTAAGGGAATGATTGAATCTGAGGCACAGCTTCACCAATAGTATATGAATCGCCTAAGGCAAGGTAAGTGACGGGAGTTGTCATTGGTTTAGTAGTTATAGTGGTATCGGTTTTAACAACCACGGGCGGTAGCACAGCTTTTTTAGTACAGCCCGATAAGGCAGTTATAGCAATCAAAATAGTTTGTAGTATCTTCATAACATCATCTCCATATTAAACAATACGGAAATATGATGTTTTAAGATTTTTTTTACTTCATTAATATCAACTTCATGCCCAAGCTCCCGTTGCATGCTGGTTACATCTTTGTCATCAATGCCGCAGGGCACAATGTTTTTAAAATAATCAAGGTTGGTATTTACATTAAAAGCCAAACCGTGCATAGTTACCCAACGGCTGCAGCGCACACCAAGGGCGCAGATCTTGCGGGCATTTTCATTATCAGCATCAAACCAAACGCCGGTGTAGCCTGAGTACCGGCCTGCCTTTAAACCATAATCGGCAAGGGTGAGTATTATAGCTTCCTCAAGGGTGCGCAGGTACAGGTGGATATCGGTAAAAAAGTTATCAAGGTCAAGAATAGGGTAAGAAACAATCTGCCCCGGTCCATGATAAGTAATATCGCCGCCGCGGTTAATGGCGTAATAAGCTGCTTGTTTTTCTTTTAGTCCCTGTTCATCCAAAAGTAAATGTTCAGGCTTTCCGCTTTTGCCTAAAGTATAAACATGCGGATGTTCGCAGAAAACAAGATAGTTCGGGGTTAGCGTATCGTCTTCTTCCTCAACTCCAGCAGCTACTTCACGGTTACGGATCTGAATTTTAAGATTAACCGTATCGGCAAATAATGCTTCCTGCTTATCCCAGGCCTCCTTATAATCAACAAGTCCCCAGTCCAGAAAAAATACTTGTTTGTTCTTCATCTTTTATCCCTTTACGTATCCAATCATATAGTCCTGGTATTGCAGGTATCCAACCTCATATTTAATATCAGTGTCGCCTTTAAGCAGCCGTGCATCCACCCAGCCATGCCCTTCAAAATTAAACGGCTCCAATAAAATATTATCGGCAAATGACACCTCTTTTTGGCCGAAGCATTTATAAACAGCTTCTTTGGCACACCAGCAAACATAAAGCTGCTGTATTTTATCTGCTTCGTTAATAAATTCCAGCTCTTCCTTCCGCATAAACTTGTGGGCTATGCGCTCAACTTTTTCCTTTACCTGCTCAATATCAATGCCTACCGGATGTTTGCTGATCATTACGGCAGCATAATCAAATGAATGGCTCAGGGAAATATGATAGGGGAGGTTTACCAGGTAAGGTTTGCCATGCGAGTCGACCTTGCAATCAATGTACTCATCGGTATGCAGCATTTTACGCAGCAATACACGCGTACCAAGCCAATGCAGGTTACGTTTGCCCACTTTAAGGCTTTCATAATGTGCCTGTTCCTGCTCGTCTAAACGAAGCTGGCTGTATAACTCGTCAGCTTCTTCTTCAATTTTCCAGATCGCAAATTCTGTATCGTCATCAACCTGCTGTCTGTATGCTATAGCCATAAAAGTAAAATTGCAAAAAGGATGACAAACTTATATCAAATAACGCTAAATTGTATTGCTTTTTATCAATTATAAACTCAATCAATAAAAAATTACATCATGCCAACCGAAAAACTTACACCTCAACAGGTTGAGCAATATAACCGCGAGGGTTACATAATTATTAAAAGCTTTTGTTCGCCTGCCGAAACTGGCAAATTATATCATACTGCCCTGGATGATAATGCCATGCGCAACAATGCGCTTGACCTTAATGATCAATCCGGTAAAAAAACAAAGCTGTCGTTATGGTTTACCCCCGGTAATGATGTTTTTGGTTATTTAACCCGCAGCCAAAAAATGGTAAGTGTTGTAAAACAGTTACTTGGCGATAGGGCCCCGGTATGTCATTTCCATTCAAAGCTAATGCAAAAGGAGCCGAAAGTTGGCGGTGCCTGGGAGTGGCACCAGGATTATGGCTATTGGTATAAAAATCAGTTTATGTTCCCTGATGAATTGATAAGTGTAATGGTAGCCTTAACCGAAGCCAATAAGCAAAATGGCTGCTTACAGGTAATAAAAGGCTCACATAAATTGGGGCGGGTAAACCACGGATTTGCAGGCGAACAGGTAGGCGCCGATATGCAGATGGTTAATAATGCCTTAAAAACAATGGACCTGGTTTATGTTGAATTAGAACCCGGGGATGCACTCGTTTTTCACAGCAATTTGCTCCATCGCTCCGAGGCTAACCTTTCTGACCGCCCGCGTTGGTCAGTTATTTCCTGTTATAACCTGCAATCAAACCTTGCTTATAATGAAACATCAACTTCCTATAAAATCCCGGTTGATATAGTACCGGATGATGCTATCCTGCAGTGGAAGCCCGAATCATTATCAAACGCCGATTTTTTAAAAAAGGAAAATGATCCTGCCTTAAAAGAAACAGGATGGGAGAGTGTTTGATGTGCGGATGTGTTGATTTGAAGATGCGTTGATTTGAAAATTTGAAGATGGAAAAATTGAAAAATTGGTTGATGGTTTGAAAATAAAGAATGATTTTAGAACTTTCAACCTTTACAACAACTACAACATTTACAACCCAAAAATATGAACATTGCCATGCTTGGTTCGGGTTTTATTGCCCGGTTTTATGCAGACTCATTAGTAGCGCAACGCGGAAAAGATACACTGGTGAGTGTTTACTCCCGCAACATTGATAAGGCTAAAAAATTTGCTGAAGATTATAAGCTATCTTTTTTTAGCGATGATATGGATGAGGTTTGCAGTAGAGAAGATGTGGATGTGATTATTATATCATTACCAAATAATCTGCACGAAGCTGCTGTTGCAGCCTGTGCCAAAGCTAAAAAACATGTGCTTTGCACAAAGCCCCTGGGCCGCACTGCTGCCGAGGCTAAGCGGATGCTCGACATGGTTGAAGAAGCCGGCATAATGGGTGGATATCTTGAAGACTTATGCTATACGCCTAAATTTTTAAAGTCGATGAAGTCTGTTAAGGATGGCAGCATAGGTAAGGTGCTATGGGCAAAATCCCGCGAAGCGCACCCCGGTCCGCATAGCGATTGGTTTTGGGATAGCGAACAATCGGGCGGCGGCGCAATGGTCGACCTGGGTTGCCATTGTATTGAGATTGCCCGTAATTTTATTGGCAAAGAGATCAGGCCTGTTGAAGTAATGTGCTGGGCTGCAACACAAGTACACCCTATAAAAGCAGAAGACAGTGCTATCGGTCTTATAAAATATGCCAATGGCTCCATAGGGCAGTTTGAGGTTAGCTGGTGTTTTAGAGGCGGAATGGATCTGCGCGATGAGGTGATGGGAACCGAAGGAACCATTTGGCTCAACAGCTTTTTGCGTACTGGTTTTGAAATGTTTAGCACTGGCAAAGGCGGATATGTGGCTGAAAAGGCCGAGAGCAATAGCGGATGGTTGTTCCCGGTGGGAGATGAGGTGCATGAGCTGGGTTACACCAACATGTTTACCGATATGTTTAATGCCATTGAAAATAAAACTGAACCGCTGGAAACGTTTTATGATGGTTACATTGTGAATGCGATAATAGATGCGGCTTATCTTTCTGCAAAATCAGGCAGATGGGAGCCTGTGCAGATAGAAGGCTGGAGAGGAAATACATCAGAAGATAATGGTCAGGCCACAACATCGTACGATGTTGATTATTACCTGATAAAGAAAGAGATCCTGCCATCCGGAGAGCATAAGCTGATCCTTAAACATAAGGTTAGCGGGGAAGTGGTGGTACGGGAGATCGCTGATTAGGGCAGATTGTTTCGATGAAGCTGATTTGCGAACATTTAAACTTACGAAGTTTTTAAAACTTCGTAAGTTTCCTGTTAGTCCTCTCATCCTTTAATTAATCCTTTCAATCCAGTAAATCCTGGTTCTTTCCACATCTTCCTAAAACATTTGTTGGTAACATAGCATTGCCATGCCCGGCAATTAGTTATAATTTAGCCCCTCGTTACAGGGCGTTATGATATTATCAGATATTCGAATTTTAGAAGAAATAGAAGAGGGACAGATTATTATTGAGCCTTTTAACCGCGATTGCCTGGGCACCAACTCTTACGATGTGCACCTGGGCAAATATTTAGCCACTTATCGTGACCG
Source organism: Mucilaginibacter sp. (assembly GCA_028287925.1). Lineage (GTDB taxonomy): Bacteria > Bacteroidota > Bacteroidia > Sphingobacteriales > Sphingobacteriaceae > Mucilaginibacter. The sequence continues at coordinate 5,251 of JAQBOS010000344.1, forward strand.
GGTACTGGATGCAAAGCTGCATAACGAGATCAGCTATTTTGAGATCCCGAAGGATGGCTTTGTTTTACAACCCAATACGTTGTACCTGGGTGTAACTGTAGAGTATACCGAAACCCACCGCCATGTTCCATTTTTAGAAGGTAAATCAAGCACCGGCCGTTTAGGGATCGACATTCATGCCACTGCAGGGAAGGGTGATGTAGGCTTTTGCAATACCTGGACATTGGAAATATCATGCACCCAACCTGTTAAAATTTACCCGGGAATGCCTATTGGTCAGCTGATATATTTTGTAGTTGAGGGAGATATAGAAACCTTTTATAACACCAAGGATAACGCTAAATATAACACCCCATCAACCAAACCGGTGGAAAGCATGATGTGGAAGAATGTGTTTTAAGGAACGAGGAGGCCGGAATGACGAGTGCGGAAGGAATATTTGAAACTTTTAGCCTTCACTTAATCGCCTCCGGGACATAATCAACCGGTAAAAGCTCAGCCATTAACCTGTGGCCCCAGTTGCCATCAAAAAGAAGGCTTAAAGGGTTTATTATTATCCCGTTATTATCAAAAAAAGCATTCGGTTCATTAAAAATCAGCGTAGTGGTTAACGGATCGTCCATAAAATCGGGGCTGAGCAATAAGTTTTTAGAATCTTTATCACCTAAATGAGCTCTTTTTTTGTCATAAATTACATAAAGGCAGTCACTAAAGTTTAATGCGTACTCACCCTGAGCATCCGTAAGTTTTACAAAATCTTTTGTCACTAACGGGATACTTACCAGGGTTTGATTGTATTTTGGGCCAAAGCCCTTGTAGTCTGGTTTTGGCTTTCTGATTAAGCGCAATATCTTAAACCCTTCATCAGTAAATGAATTGCTTATTACCGACCTTAAAAAATGCATGCTAGAACCTTCATAAGCATTCAGCCTGTTTTTTTGCCACTTACGTTTTTGCGATTTTGAACCCTTAAGCTCTTCGAACGAGGCTGTGCCTTCGTAATAATTAATATTAGCAATGCCATCACTTTTAAGCTCCTGAAGCAGGTATCTTATTTTATAGCCTAAAGCTTTATTCTCTATTTCTAAAAAATCTGCCGACCTGGCAGTAAACACCCTGGTTTTACTATCATAGTCAAGGTCGAGCAGGTCTTCCAAATTTTTATTTAATATTTTACATTGCTGTGCATAGGCTGAATTACCGAAGAAATATTGTTTAAACTTTTCGTAATTTTTCGCCCAGCCGCCTTTTGGCTTAATACGCACCTCCTGCAACATCATTATTTTGGGCGCCAGGCTGATATCAGCTAACCTGATATCGGTGTTTACCATGATATTTTGATGCGAGGTTTCATAACCCAGGCTTGATACCACCAGGTCATATTGGCCTGATCTTACATTTGTTATTGTAAAAGCGCCTTTGTCATCCGTTTTACTCCCAGCCATAGCATTATTTAAAAATACGCTGGCATTGGCTACAGGTGTTTTATCTGTACTGTTTAAAACCTTACCTGTAATTATATATTGCGCAAAACAGGTAAAGGGTAATAAAAATAAAATAAGGAAACATGGCCATCTCATGCTTTAAAATTAACTAAATAATTAGTTTAAGCAAAAAAAGAGTTTTATTTTTGCCTGATAAACAGGTTTTTAAAAAAAAGTTAAAATTTATATTAAACCTTTTTTAAAAACGTTGTTCTTATAATAAATAAACAACATACATATGAAACGAATCTTATCTATCATCGGCTGCGTTATAGTACTGGCAGCATCTTCATGTACTAAAAATTATGTTACTCCGAATCAAACTATTCTGATTGATGTTAAGTCAACGGATTGGACAACTACCGACGGCGGCTTAACTTATTCGGCGGTAATAGATGCTCCTGAAATTGACAGCTATTTTAATGACCATGGTGGTGTATTGCTTTATTTGTCATTTACAGATGGTGTATATGAGCAAATTCCTGAAGTTTACCAGGGAATTTCTTACAGCTATACACACAATACCGGCAGTATTGCTTTGTATGCACAATCAGCTACCGGCACCTCTGTGATCTCAAGGCCTGACGTTTCCGTATTGAAATTTTTATTAATTGATTCGAAGTAGTAAGTAGAGGCCAGAGATTTGAGGTTACTTTCTTGCCGCTTTAAAGAAAAAAATCCTGTGAGAGCATTTTCCCACAGGATTTTTTTTCTTTCGGACTTCCGGACTTTTCCGACTTTCGGACTAATCTCCAGCCTCCAATCACTAACCCCTATTTCTCCATCTGCTCAATCACTTCATCAGTTACCCCTGTAAAAGAGAAACCGCCATCGTGAAACAGGTTTTGCATAGTTACCATTTTTGTAAGATCAGAGAACATGCTTACACAATAGTCGGCGCATTGATCTGAACTGGCATTACCCAATGGGCTCATTTTTTCGGCATAACTTATAAATCCTTCAAACCCTTTAACACCCGATCCTGCTGTTGTGCGGGTTGGCGATTGTGATATGGTATTGATCCGCACATGTTTCTTTTTACCGTAATAATAACCAAAGCTACGTGCAATGCTTTCAAGATAAGCTTTGTTATCAGCCATATCGTTATAATCAGGGAATACACGCTGGGCAGCAATATAAGTTAAAGCCAGTACAGATCCCCATTCGTTTATCGCATCCATTTTCATTGCGGTTTGTAATACGCGGTGCAGGCTTAGGGCCGATATATCAAACCCTTTATGGGTAAAGTCATAATTATTTTCAACGTATGGAATATTTTTACGAAGGTTAACGCTCATCCCAATTGAGTGCAATATAAAATCAACGCCACCGCCAAAGTGCTCCTGCGATTTGGTGAACAGGTTAACCAGGTCGTCATTATTGGTTACATCGGCGCCAATAATGGGGGCATTACATTCTTCGCCCAGTTTATTTAATTCGCCCATGCGTAATGCAATAGGGGCATTGCTCAAAATAATTTCCGCACCTTCCTGTACAGCGCGCTGAGCTACTTTCCAGGCTATTGATTGCTCATTCAGAGCGCCAAAAATTATCCCTTTTTTACCTTTTAATAAGTTATAAGCCATTTTAATGATTTTGTTTATCGGGATAAAATTAAAATTAATTATTGGTATTGAGAATTTTGAGTTTTAATGGAAAATGGAAATGTTTAGTTTAACTTTTTTTGCCTCATTTTGCGAAGCAAAGAGACAATTTTATTAGTTTAACGTGAGTTTGACATAAATGTTGGAAGTATAGTGCTTGATTATCAAATACTTACACCTAATTTAATCCTTGGTGAGATGCAAGCTTCTGATAATGAGCGTGTTTCACAACGTTCCGGGTGTTCCGCGTGCAAAAGTGGAGCGCTGGAACGCTTTACCGGCGTGGATACATAAACTTGCCCTTCTCCTCATCCAAAGCTACGGCTGCACGCGGTTGGAGAAATGGTTTGGGGTTCCTGATGTACTTAAGTTAAACTTATGCCTTGTTCTACTTAACTCCATTGAAAAAAATAAATCCACACCACCTGTAGCATTTTACAACTCCCTGTATCTAACAGCCGAAATCAACAAAAAAGAAATGAAAAAGATCAAAATTATATTCCTTGCCATCGCTTTAGCGGCGCTTTGCATTAACGTTTTTGGACAGGAGAAAAACAAAGCTTTCCAGGTTAGTATATCGGGTAAAGGAAAACAAGCCATCCTATTTATTCCTGGTTTTGCCTGTTCAGGCGATGTATGGAAAGAAACCCAGGCCGCTTTAAAAGGCGATTATACTTTTTATACCTTCACCATGGCTGGTTTTGCCGGGGCGCCTGCGCAAGCATCGCAACATTTAAAGGCTGGGAAAATGCAATAGCTGCTTATATCCAACAAAATAAAATTAGTAAGCCTATTATTATAGGGCATAGCATGGGTGGGGGACTGGCTTTAGCAATAGCTGCTGATTACCCAAACCTGGTCTCAAAAATTATTGTGGTCGACGCGTTGCCTTGCCTTGCAGCAATGATGAATCCATCATTTAAAACAAAGGATAATAATGATTGCAGTGCTATTATTAATAAATTCACCGCAATACCTGATGACCAGTTCTATAAAATGCAGTTATTAACCATGACGCGGCTGGTGGCCGATACCGGCAAAATAAAACAAATTGCACAATGGTCGGCAAAATCAGACAGGAAAACTTTTGCCGGTATGTATTGTGATTTTAGCAATACTGACTTACGTGAAAGCATTGCTAATATAAAGTGCCCTGCATTGATTTTATTGGAGCCAAGCTTTGCTAACTTTAAACCGGCCATTGATGATCAATATAAAAATTTGAAAACCGCCCAATTACAATATGCGGCAAAAGGCCTGCATTTTATTATGTATGATGATTTTGACTGGTATATTAAACAACTTGCCGACTTTACAAAATAAAGCCCTTTATGGTGTTTGAAGATATTTACCAGGATTATTGGAACAAAGTGTTCAGAATTTGCATGGGCTATGTTAATGATGCCGACTGGGCAAAAGATATTGCGCAGGAAACCTTCATTATTATATGGAAACAACTACCCAATTTCAGGAGCGAATCAGCCGTTGGCACCTGGATCTACCGGATAGCTTCAAACAATTGCCTGCGTCAAATTGAGCGGCAAAACCGGATGCCCACAACCGAGCTGTCGGAGCAAATTGAATATAAGCCTGATCCGGATAAAGAATGGCAAAGTAAACTCTTATATAAATGTATTGCGGAGTTACCGGAAACCGACCGTATAATTATTTCATTGGAACTGGAGGATGTAAAGCAAGCCGAGATAGCCAAAATAACCGGACTTTCAGAAAGCAATGTAAGGGTTAAAGTATTTAGGATAAAAGAAAAGCTGACTCAAAAATTTAAACAATATGAGCAATAACATAGATTTTAAAGAGCTGTGGAATCGTGAAAAGGCCAACGCACCGGATATAAGCGAGATTTTTGCAAAAGCAGATCAGCTTAATCGTAAAACACGCAATAAGATCTGGCGGGGTAATATCTTATTATCATTAACTGTTGCTGTTATGATATTTATCTGGTGGTATTACCAGCCACAGCTAATCACTACCAAAATAGGGGTAACGTTAGTTATCATTGCCATTGTTGTATTTTTAGCAACCACTAATCAAATGTTTCCGTTACTTGCAAAAACTAACGTGGAAACCGATAGTCAGCATTTTTTGGCACAGATGATCCGCGTTAAACAAAAGCAGGACTTTTTAAATAAAACCATGCTTACCGGTTACTTCATTCTTTTATCATTGGGTGTTTTTCTTTATATGATAGAGTATGCCGGGCGGGGAAGTCTTGCTTTCCAATTGACAGCCTATGGAATAACATTCGCCTGGATGGCTTTTAATTGGTTCTATATCCGCACTAAAAGCATTAAAAAACAGCAAAATGCTATTAATGATATTATTAGCAGACTGGAAGGGGTTAACAAGCAATTGTTGGATTGATTAGGAATTGAGGCTTTTTATTATTCTTCTACGCCTTTGTTGGTGTTGTCACCAACAAAACGCGGGGCCTGTGGTATGAAACATGGTGTACTTAGCATGCGGCTGATTCTCAAATGCAAAAGCTTCATCCAGCTTGTTGGTGACAACACCAACAAGGGCACTAACAGCAAAGCGCTATTAATGATATTATTATCAGGCTGGAAGGGGATGAGCAGTTGTTGGATTGATTCAATTGTCATTGCGAGCGCAGCGTGGCAATCGCACGCCGTGCACAACCGCTAGTGCAAGTTCTACACTTTTCTATTCGCTCTGTAAAGTTTACGGTTGCCACGCTGCGCTCGCAATGACATAGCGTTTATTTGTTTGAAAGAAAATACTTATCAATAAAACAAATAAATGGTTAGGCCTTATGAATTAGAAATATTAAAAGATTTTAGGCGGCTATAGTTCCCCCTTTAAGGGGTTAGGGGGCCTGGCTTAATAATTCCCTTGCATTTTGCAATGCGCTTTCGCCCGGTTTATCGCCACTCAACATTTTGGCAATCTCTAAAATTCGCTCTTCTTTGTTCAGTTGTTTAATGCGGGTATAAGTGGTTGCGGCCCCGTCATCTTTGTAAACAAAATAATGGCTCTGGCCTTTACTGGCAATTTGCGGCAGGTGGGTAATGGTGATCACCTGTAAATTATCCGCAAGCTTTTCCATTATCTGGCCTACCTGGTTAGCTACCTCGCCGGACACACCTGTATCTATCTCATCAAAAATTATAGTGGGTAGCGCCGTATTTTGTGCTATTAATGATTTGATGCTCAGCATCAGCCTTGAAAGCTCGCCTCCTGACGCTACTTTGCTCATTTCGGATAATGCATGGCCTTTATTGGCGGTAAATAAGAAACGGACAACATCAAGTCCGTCAGCCCCCAAACCCCCTAAAGGGGAGTTATGTCCTGCGGGAGTGGATAGCTCAATTTTTAGGTTGGAGTTATTCATACCCATTTCGGATAAGGTTTTCAGTACCTGGTTTTCAATTGATGGGATAACCTTTTTACGGTTGACAGATAATTGTGCCGCTAATTCCTCAAGTTCTTTTCTATCTACTCCAAGTTGTGCCTTTAGCTTCTCAATCGCCTCATCGCCAAAAACAGCCTGCTGTATTTTATCTGAAAGCTCATCCTGTAGCTGCAGCAGTTCGGCATTGGTATCAACACGGTGTTTCTTCTGCAGGTTATAGATCAGGCTCAGGCGGGTATTCACTTCTTCAGCTCTTGCTTCGTCAGTGTGTGTACGCTGTTCAATGGTTTCTATTTCGGCGGCTATGTCTTTTAATTCAATAACCGCGCTGTTTAACCTTTGGTGCAGTTCAGCAATTAGCGGGTTGAATTTTTCCAGGGCTAAAAGCTGGTGACCGGCCTCGCGTAGTTGAATAACGGCTGATGCCTCGCCATCTTCCATTAGGTAAAAAGCGCCTAATAGGTTGCGTTTTATCTCGCCTGCGTTGTTGAGAGAATAAAGCTCCTGCTCCAGCAATTCCTGCTCATCTGCTACAATTGCTGCTTTTTCCAACTCATCAAACTGAAACTGGTAATAATCCAGGTCGGCTTTTGCTTTATCACTTTCCTCAATAAGCTGTTGTAGTTTGGATGTGGATTTTTTGTATGCACGGAATTTTGTCCTGTAATCGCTCAGCAGATCATCATGTTTGGCAACGGCATCAACAACCAGCAGCTGAAACTCAGGGTCGTTAATTTCCAGGGTGGCATGTTGCGAGTGGATATCTATCAGCTTTTCGCCTAAGGCTTTAAGCGAGTTTAAATTAACCGGGGTATCATTTACAAACGCCCGTGATTTACCATCGGCGGAGATCTCGCGCCTTAAAACTGTTTCGGCTTCATAATCCAGGTCGTTATCCTCAAAAAAATGTTTTAAATGGAATGCACCGATTTTGAATGTGCCTTCAATAACACATTTTTTTTGCTGGTTAAAAAAATAACGACTCTCGGCACGCTGACCTAAAATAAGCGAGAGCGCACCTAAAATGATTGATTTTCCGGCCCCGGTTTCGCCTGTAAGGATATTTAAACCACCATCGAAACTAATTTCAAGGTTATCAATTAATGCGTAATTATTAATACTGAGTTTCTGAAGCATAAAAAAAGTACCTCTGTTTTGAAGGTACTAAATTAGGAGTTTTAGTTGATTAAGTTAGATTGAGTTGATTAAGTGAGCGGTTGTTTTTTTAACAACTTATCAACTTAAGTATCATCATTTGAAAAATACCCAGGCTCATAAAAATGTATTTCATAAATAATCAACGGAGGATATTTATGAGGCCAGGGCAGCGTTATATCATAAGGCACAGCTATCGTGACCTCAAACCAATATTGATTAAAACATTAAAAGGACGGAAAAGGTAATAGTATAAACAGTCTGAAACCTAAGCTGCCAAAATTGTAGATAGCACCCGGGTTTGTTCCCATAGAATGAAGAGGAAACTTATTTTTAAATATGAGTACTGAATTTAAATTATATTTAAACGATCAAAATACGACCAACCATGACACAGAAGCTCTTACTATACATTATCTTAGTTTTTGTTTGCACGGAGCATGTTTTTTCACAGTCACAAAATATTAAAAAGAGTGATGAGTTTTATGCTTTTCAAACCGGGGAACCTGAGGAAGAAGGTTTTTCCTCTTTGAAATTAAGCGCTATCTTCCCCTATGTCAGGAAACAACAGGTAAACGTTCACAGCCTTATGATCATAAGGAATGATAAAATCGTCTTTGATGCCTATTTCTATCCTTATACTAAAGGTCTGCAACATGATATCGCATCCTGTACAAAATCAATCACCTCTTTATTGATAGGTATCGCCATAGATAAGGGATTTATCCGCAACGAAAATGAATTAGTCAGAAATTATTTTCCGGAAATCAAGTCATACAGTAAGAACTTCCAGACTTTAACTATAAAAGACTTACTTACCATGACCTCCGGTTTGGATTGCGGGTTTGATAATGAGGAAACCTTATTCTCCGGGCTTTTCAAGGCATCCGATTGGCCGGCATATATTTTTAACATTCCAAGCACAAATACCCCAGGGAAACAGTTCTCTTATTGCAGTTGTAATTTCTACCTGCTTGCGGAGATTCTATACCGTTCTACAAAGTTATCTCCGGAAAAATTTGCGAATAAATATCTGTTCAAACAAATGGGGATTAAGAATTTCTATTGGACGAAAAATAATAAAGGTGTTAATTACGGATGGGGAGACCTGGCCATCAAGCCATATGATATGGCTAAAATAGGACGTTTATTATTGAATAGTGGGAAATGGAATGGTGTTCAGCTTATTTCAGCAGATTATATCAAGAAAGCAACTAGCATACAAATCTTATTTAGTGACAAAAAAGGATATGGTTATGGATTTTGGGTCGATAATGACCATTCTTTTAATGCCGTAGGCCGGGGCGGGCAAAGAATTCACGTTGATAGGTTATTTAATGCCATTGTGGTTGCGACCGGCGGTGGTTATAACTGGGATGAAAAAGGAGGGTTAGATGAACTTATTGGGCATTCAATTCAATTGGACGCTTTAAGTAAAAATCAACCTGCCGCCGATAGTCTGAATGTAGCTATTGCCAATGCCGCAAAAATGAACGGCATTCTGCCTGTAGAAAGTTTGGCAAACGCTCGTAAGGATGTTTTATTCAACCATACGTTGATTTTTGAAAAAAACAGCCTGAATATTTCGACGGCCCGGATCATCACCTCCGGTTATATTGATACGATATTCAGAATTACCAATCCATCAGGAAAGGTTGTCAATTATCCATTAGGTATAGGAACAAAATATCGTTATTTTAAGGATACTTCTTCGAACCATGTCTATGCAATTAGAGGTTATTGGAAATCGCAAGATGACTTCGTGGTAGACTTTAATACATTAACCAAAATTAATGACTATAAAATTGATTTCAAGTTAAAAGGTAAAGAGAATCAAGTAACAATTAAAGAAGGAACTCTGGCTATAAATGATACGTTGCGAGTTCACTTTGACGGCAATAAATAAATTTGTTATTCACAAGACCAATACTTAAATACCCCTTCTACAGTATTTTTAGAGGAAACCTTATTAAATAATACATCCCTTGCAGCTTTAACCGCAAGGGATGTGTTATGAGTTTATCCGTTTCAGATGGTTGGTTAGTGTAATTAGATCTTATTACTCATCTTCGGACTTCTCTGTTTTGTCGGCTTTCTCAGCCTTTTCTTTTTTTTCAACCTTGTCGGCTTTTTGTGCTTTTTCATGCCGTTCCTGTTTGTCGGCTTTTTCTACCTTTTCCGACTTTTCATTCTCATCATTATTATAATTAAAATCAAAGCTGTAATTCATTTTTGATTTTAAGTATTTTCTGAATTCCGGACTGCGTTCATAGGCAGTCATTTTTTTAACGGCCTGTTCCAATAATCGCTGCTCATTTTTTATTTCGGCGTTATTTTGAAAGTGACTCATTTGGCGGCTTAGCCTGTCCATGTCCTTTTGTTTTTCTTTTATAGCAGGGTCATCATAGGCTCTTCTCAAACTATCACCCAGCATCTGGACCTTTTTATTTTGAGCTTTAAATTCAGGTGATTCATAATGTGCGCTCACCTGCTCGCCCATCTTTTTTAAATCTTCCTGTGTCAATTTAATATCTGCTGGAATATGGGTGTCCAGTTCGGCCTGGTATTTTTTGTAGTTATCACTTTCCCGGTCCCTGTCATCGTAATAATAGTTTTCAGGAATGCCGTATTTCTTTTTCAGCTCGTTGTTCATTTTCTTGAACTCGGGCGTCCTATAGTAAGCGCCTATTTTGCGGCCTTTTTCACCCATTTGCTCAGTAATCACTTTTATTTTGTCGGTTTCACCAAAGTTTTTTGAATAATCGTGGCTGGCGTTTGACAACTCTTCCTGTAATTTTTTCAACTCCGGGCGATTGTAAAAATCCTGGATCACTTTACCGTTTTCTTCCAATTCGTGTTGCGCCTGTTTAAACGCGTCACTTTGATAATATGCGGTAACTGCTTGTGAGTGTCTTTGTATCTCGGCGCTTAAAGCCTGCATCCTTTTATCGCCGTCTTCATTGGCGTAGTTATCAGTATAGCTTTCATTGCTATCGCTATCGTCATTCCGCTTAACGGCATGCGTAACTTTCTTTGCCTGATGAGCTCGCAGGTGGGTTGATTTCTTTACAGCCACTTTACGGCCGGTATCTGCAAGCAGTTCATTAATTATAGGAGTAAGGGATTTTACAGAAATTTTTCCCTGTGCCACTTCAGGTTTAAGCAAGGCCATGGCACATATGCCCATGGTTAATATAAGCATGGCCAACAATGTTGGGCGCAGGCTGGGTAGTTGTTTCTTGGTTTTCATGATTCTTTCAATTCTGTTTAGTAATTGGTACTTTTTGCCTGTTGCGGCCAGCGCTAGCTGCCAGTCGTTTTGGCGGGTTTGCTCCAGCTTTAATAAAGCTTTTGCGTAGATGATAGGATCTGCGGTGGCCTTTACAACCAGGTCGTCGCAGCAGTTCTCACGTTCTTCGTTTATGATCTTGTTTATCAGCAGCGCACACGGATTAAAGAACAGCAGGATTGATATAACCTGCTGCATCATATTTACCAGGTAGTCGTTACGTTTAATATGGGCAAGCTCATGTAATAATATAGCTTCAATTTCTTCGGCAGACAGGTAAGTGGCCAAAGCAAACGGCAGCAGGATCATCGGTTTAAAGTAGCCAACCATACAGGGCACATCAACCAGTTTGCTTAACCCTACCTTTACATTTTTAGGGATATTAAGCATATCTGTAAAATTGTTTACAGTTTGTTGAAGTGCATTATCAATACCCAGGTTTTGCTTTATGGCGTTTATTTTTTTACGTGCCAGTATCAACCTGCCGGTGTTAAACAACAAGCCGGCAACATATATGGCAGCTATATAAGGCAGGTATTCTTCAATACTATAATAATAGCGTACAGTTTGATCATTAAACTGGCTGATTCCAGATGGTAACTCAGTAAGCAACGGTAAGACCGATAGCTTTGAAGGAGCAACTGCCAGCCAGTTGTAAATATTTATCTCGTTAATAAGCGTATACCCAAACCAGCCGGTTATGGCAAACAGGCTTATCACCGCAAACACATATTTTTTTGATGCGGATAACTGCCCCGAGAACATTAACGCTAACCTGAGCGCAAAATAGATGAGCAAACCCTGCCATAAGGAATGGATTATGGTAATCCCTAAAACCTGGCTGATGTTATACAATATGTTTTGCATTGTATTAAAGCTTAGCGTTAATGTTATCCTGGTTTATTGCTGATCTTCTTTAATGGGTTGGTCATTCTTTTCATCGGTATCTTTTGGCGCGTAGATCTTTACACCGCCTACCGAATCCCGTAAGATCCATTTTCTGCCTTTCATGTTCTTTTTCCATTCAGGGCTATTGAACTGTTTTTTCATCAGCTCACCCTGCTTTTTTATTTGTTCCATCTGAGCTTTCCATTCGGGGCTGTCGAACTGTTTTTTCATCAGCTCGCCTTGTTTCTTCATTTGTTCCATCTGGCCTTTCCACTCGGGGCTGTCAAATTGTTTTTTCATCAGCTCGCCCTGTTTCTTTATTTGCTCCATCTGGGTTTTCCACTCGGGGCTGTCGAAATGTTTTTTCATTTCTTCACTCTGTTTCTTCATGGCCAACATTTGATTTTTCCACTCGGGGCTGTCAAATTGTTTTTTCATCAGCTCGCCCTGTTTCTTCATTTGCTCCATCTGGGTTTTCCACTCAGGGCTGTCGAAATGTTTTTTCATTTCTTCACCCTGTTTCTTCATGGCCAACATTTGGTTTTTCCACTCAGGGCTATCAAACTGTTTTTTCATCAGCTCGCCCTGTTTCTTCATCTGCTCCATCTGTGCTTTCCATTCAGGGCTGTTGAAATGTTTTTTTATTTCTTCACCCTGCTTGCGCATAGCAGCCATTTGATTTTTCCATTCAGGGCTATTGAAAAACCTTTTTACCGAATCCGGAGCATCATCACCATAAAAATTTTCTCCATAAATTTCAGTTTGGTCTGAAGGAGTCGTCTTTTTAGTTAAACCTTTGGTCTTTTTGCCTTTAGCTATAAACTTGCCTTTTTGCTTATGCTTTATCGTGTCATTAAGAAACGAGTATTGGGTTGAATCAAGCGCACCAACAAATTGCGCCGTTTTGATTTTTTCTGTTACAGTTAATTTTGCCTTACTGGCAATTATTTTGGCCTCAGCAATTTTGGGGTTAAACCATGCAATGCAGCTAAGGGTGCCTGTTAATAAAAACAGCGCTATTATGAGATGGCGAATGCTGCCAATATGTTTTTTAGTTTTCATAATTCTTTCAATTCTGTTTAATAAATGGAACTTTTGTCCGGTGGCAGCGAGCGCCAGCTGCAGGTTTGATCTCCTGGCTTCTTCAAGCTTTATCAAAGCTTGTGCATATATTAAGGGCTCGCCGGTTTTTTCAACAACAAGGTCATCGCAACCGTTCTCTCTTTCCTGGTTTATAATTCTGTTAATTAATTGGGTAAAGGGATTAAAGAAAAGTAATACCGTTATAAACTGCTGCAGCAAGTTTACCAGGTAATCGTTACGTTTTATGTGCGAGAGCTCATGTAATAAAATAGCCTCAACTTCATCGGCGGATAAATTAACACATATGGTAACAGGTAAAAGTATAAGGGGTTTAATATAGCCTATAACACAAGGCACATCAATCAGCTCGCTGAAATTTATCCTGATCTGCTTACTGATGTTCAGTTTTTTTGAAAACGTATTAATAAACTGCTGCATTTGCTCTGCGGGTAAAAGCGATAGTTTTATTTGCCTTATTTTATTCCATTCCGTAGCAAGCCGGGCAAGGTTTATGGTAAGGCCGGTAAAATATATGGCGCATATATAAGGCAGGTAACCCGCAATGGTATATGACCAGGCTGATTGGTAATGTGTATTTGTAGGCAGATTTAAGTAGGGCAATAATGGCAATACATGGCCGGGTTTTAAATTAACCCAGTTATAAGCGTAGATCTCTGTAAATAAGGTATAAACAAAGCAAGCCGATATAGCTAACATGGCAATAATAGCCAGGTTATATTTTTTTATCGCGGTTAATGATGAGATGCCGGCAAAAGCAATCCTTAAAATAAAATACACCAGTAACCCTTGCCAAAGCGAATGGATAATGGTGATGCCTAAAACCTGGCTGATATTGTATAGTATGGTTTGCATTGGGATAGTTAATTAGTGATCAGAGACCGGAGATTAGTTATATCGCCGGTTAACTGATCGTGTACTTTACTTTTAAATTTTTCCTAATCTCTGATCTCTAGCCTCTAATCTCTGCGCTCGCGCTCAAACTGCTTCAAATAATCCTTTATCGCATCTATCTCATCTTTTGACGCGCGGTGATGGCCCAGGGCCTGGATCACCAGGTCGGATGTTGAGCCTTTAAATACGGTTGATATAATTTTATCAAGCGCGGTTTGTTGTGCCTGCTCACGGGTTATAACGGCTTTATACAAATGGGTTTTGGCGGTAGTATCCCGCTCAACCAGTCCCTTATCATGCATTATCTGCATTAACTTTAAAGTTGTGGTATAACCGGCATCCTTGTTTTTTGCCAATTCCTCATGTACATCACGTACGGTGCACTGGCCTTTTTTCCAGATCACCTGTAAGATCTCAAGCTCGCTTTCTGTTGGTTTTACTTCCATGTCTACTGTTATACGAATTTCTTCGTACAAAGATGTACGATAGATTTCGTATTTGCAAATTATTTATAAACTTTTTTTAAAAAGACGCACGGGAAGAGGAGAATGTTGCAACCGCTGATTGTTTTTTGATTAAAGGATTACGCTGATTTGCTTTGAAGAATGCAGACTTAGCAATCCCCACAAAATTCAAAAGGTGAAACTCTTTTTATAATCAACGAAATCAGCGTAATCAAAAAAATCAGCGGTTACTGTTTTTGCAGCGTCTGGTACTTAAGCCCGTTTGCCGGATCTGCCTGGCTTAGTATGTTCATGGCCTGTAGCCGTTCCTGCGAATCGGTTTTAGTGAAGATGGATACTAATTCATCACTTTTAGCTGTAAAGAACACAAGCGGGAACATACTGCCTAAACGCTGACGGTCGACCTCTGCTAAAACGGGCAGGATCCCCGAAATAACTTTGCGGCCTTTTCCTGCATTATCTGCCATAACATCCAGGCCATTGCGGTGATAGTCATATATAAACTCGCGTAAAGGCAGGTAAAGCTTGTTATTCAGGTTCTCGGCAAGCCAATAGCGATTAATATTGCCATCAAACGCTTTCCAGCCTTTACTTGATGATGTTTGTGCATTTGTAGCAACATTCTGAGCAGCAGCAAAGTAATTGGTGCCACCAAATTTTGAGAACGAATCGTAATCCATACCTACAATAATATAGGCATAAAAGGCCATTATGGAACTTAAATTACTTTGAAAATTTTGATCGGTAAAATCAATGCTTTGTCCTTCGGTGTAGGTAAAATCAATATCCTTATCATTAACATTTAATAAGGTGGATGTATAGGTAGTGCCATATACCGGCCTTGACGATTGTACCTGCAGCTCACCGCTAAAACTGCTGCTGCCATCCCAGGCTGTAATGTTTAATATAAAATTGCATTCAATTCTTTCCTGGGGTAAAATGGCGTCGGCGCTCCATTTGCGGCCATTTAAAAAATCCTTCATGGCCGTTTCAAGCGTTTGAAAGATGCGCTTGTTGGTTGATTGGATCTTGGGCGATACAATTTGGATACGTGCATTTAAATCTTGAGCAACAGCCTTAAGGCTTAAACAGGCTAACAGAATATAAATGCTAAATGCTTTCATCTTTTTATAAGCTCAATAATTTTAGTACAGATATCGCGTGCAACATCCTCTTTGCTTTTAAGATCATAGGTCGTTTTTTGCAACCTGTTATCTATAATAGTTATTTTATTGGTGTCTTTTTTAAAACCGGCACCCTCATCATTTAGCGAATTTAATACAATAAAGTCAAGGTTTTTCTTTTGTAGCTTATCAACTGCGTTTTTTTCTTCATTATTGGTTTCCAGTGCAAAGCCAACCAGTATTTGTCCGGGCTTTTTTTGTTTGCCCAGCTCACTTAAAATGTCAGTGGTTTTCTTTACATCAATGCTGAAGCCAGCTTCCTGCTTTTTAATTTTTTGTTCAGCAACTGTAACAGGTGTATAATCGGCCACGGCGGCACTCATCACACAAACTTTTGAACCTTCAAAATTTTGCAGGCAGGCTTCCAGCATTTCCGCTGCCGAAGTAACATCTACCCGCTTTATAGAATTATGTTTGCTTATTTGGGCCGATGGTCCTGCAACCAGGGTAACATCAGCGCCCAATTGTGCCAGCTCATCTGCAATGGCAAAGCCCATTTTGCCCGATGAATGGTTACCGATAAAACGAACCGGATCAATGGCCTCATAGGTAGGTCCTGCTGTAACCAGTATTTTTTGATCAGCTAAAGGGAGTTTTTTTTTAACGTCTGCTGATACAAATGCTATCACTTCTTCCGGCTCCGCCATCCGCCCCTCGCCATGAAGCCCGCTTGCTAATTCACCGGTGCCGGGGGGAATCAGGATATTACCAAACGATTGCAGCTTACTGATGTTGGCCTGGGTCGCACTGTGCTTCCACATATCAAGGTCCATAGCAGGTGCAAAATACACCGGGCATTTGGCCGAAAGATAAACCGCCATCAGCAGGTTATCACAAAGTCCGTTAGCCATTTTAGCAAGCGTGTTGGCGCTTGCCGGGGCAATTACCAAAACATCAGCCCAAAGTCCTAATTCAACATGGTTATTCCATTCACCTATTTCGGTTACAAAATAATCAACAAGAACAGGGTTTTTTGAAAGGGTAGACAGGGTAAGGGGCGTTATAAAGTTAGTGGCATCGGGCGTCATTACCACCTGCACATTTGCGCCGCCTTTAATAAGCAGCCGTACCAGCGTTGCTGCTTTATAAGCTGCTATACTACCACAAATACCTAAAACTACATTTCTCATAAGCCCCTGGGCCCCTAAAGGGGAATTTGAAAATTTAAAATTAAACAAAAAAACACCCTTAAGGGAGTTTTTTTATATAATGCCTTCCACACCCCCATGAGGGGGCCGGGGGTTTATTGTTCTATTGCCGGGTTGCGGTAATATACCTTATCGTCTAAAAATTCCTGGATAGCTACCAATGATGGTTTTGGTAGTTTCTCATAATATTTAGAGATCTCAATTTGCTCACGGTTTTCAAAAACTTCTTCCAGGTTATCATTTGATGATGCAAACTCAGAAAGCTTTTGGTGTAATTCTTCCTTTACATTGTTCGAGATCTGGTTAGCTCTCTTTGACATAATTACAAGCGACTCATAAATATTGTCGGTTTTTACATCTAACTCACGCAAATCGCGGGTTACAGTGCTGCTTGCTACAGCAGGCTTGTTAACATTATTGTTATTAGCGTTCATATCTTTTTAATTTGGGATCTTTTTATCGTCGTTTCCTTTTTCAGAAGGTGGCTGACTTTTTACAGTATCTTTTTTAGCGATTTTTTTTGCTAGTCTTTGATCTGTTAATGCTTCAGCCAATATTCTTTTGTCTTCAGCTATGCCTTCCTGGCTATATTTTTTGTATCGGGCTGCATCATTTAAAAATTTGCTTTTAGGATATTTTTCAGTAAACTGATCTGCATAGGTCATGGTAAGGCCAAAACGGTCTTCCTGGAAATCTTCTCTGCTATGTTTGGCGTATTGGTATTGTGCTTCAATAGTTAAATATTCAAGTTCTTCAGCGTATTTGGTATCCGGATAATCGCGCAAGGTATTGCCAAACGCAATTACGGCAGCCTGGTAATCGCCAATGGTTAAATAAAGTTTGGAGTTTGCGTATGATTTTGATTCCAGTTTATCGCGCAGGGTTTGTATGAGCTTGCTGGCTTCGGCAACCCGGTCGCTTTTTGGATACAGGTTTATAAATAACTGCAAACCATCAATAGCCTTACTGGTATTTGTTTGATCAAGTGAGTATATCGGCGAATCAAGGTATTGGCAATAAGCATACATAAACCTGCACTCTTCTGCTCTTGGACTTGATGGATAAGTATCAGCAAATGTTTTGAAATGATAACCGGCAGCGGTATAATCTTTTAATTTATAATTTGCGTAAGCATTATAATAGAACAGGTCCTCGGCGCCTTCATGCCCGCGGTAACGTGTTGTCAGATCATCAAATAACCCTAAAGCCTTGCTGTACTCCCTTTTATTATAAAGCTTAATAGCTTCTGAGTATTTTTTGGCATTATCATTACTGGCCTTCAGTTTTTCATATTTACTTTTACAACTGCCCAGTATGAGCATTAATACAGCAAATACACCGGCTAATAACGTTAGTTGTTTTTTAAACATTTTGCAAAGATAGTTGAATATTATAAATCAGTCAATTATTTATTTTATATAGGCATAACCACGCTCTCTCCTTAACTTAAGGAAGATGGGGTGGGTAATTCCCGGCTAATATATAACGCTTGTTTTACCTATACTATATATATAGGTATCATTTAACATCTTTTAACAGAGAGAGGGTTCATAGTTGATAGTTCATGGCAGCCGCGAAAGAATAAAACTTACGAAGTTTTTAAAACTTCGTAAGTTTCTTCATTAGGATGATGTTATGAGCCGGGGATTTTCTACCTCTCCTTGTACACAGCAAAGGATGGGACTCCGAAGCGTCGATCGGTTCGATGGACTCCTTTGGAGGTGGGGAAACTCTCCGCGCGATATTCACGCCAATGCATTCACGCTATACAGATTGATACACCATTGCTTAATTTCGCTTCACTTTCTACTATGAACCATCAACTATGAACTCTTCTTCATGAACCATCAACTATGAACTAAAACCTTTTTCCACATTAAATGCTTTTGATTGTCCTTTAGGAATTGTGAGCGAATTCCAGTTTTCGGCAGCTACCATTTTGGCTATATATACTATCTGCCCAACATGATAAGGGATATGAGCCAATTGACGGTTAATGGCTTCAATTACGGTGTGACCTTCCTTCCTTATATATACTGTGTGCATCAGGTCATCTTCAGTAAGGGCATCTATGCTATTATATATACACTGCCATCCTTTATTCCATAAAGCCAGCAGGTCTTCTTTTGATGAAAGGGTATCTTCAAACTCCTGATCACGATCCCGCCATGGCTTTTCGCCATCGGTGGTTAAAAAATCCGTCCATCTTGAAAGTGAATTGCCGGCTATATGCTTAATAATAATAGCTACGCTATTCGATTCCGGGTTATACTGCCAGTGAATCTGTTCTTCATTTAGTTTTTCAAGAGCGCTATCGCCTAAAGTTTTGTAATAACTAAATAGTTTTTTAACGCTTGTTAAGTAGTTATTGCCGTTGCTTTCCATATTATGCTACTGGTTTGATGGTTGTTTTTAATATATGCTGATAATAGATGCGTTAAACAAGGATGCAATTTCAGTGTTTTTTTAATTGTTTTCAAGCGTATTTGTATATAAAGGTAAAAAGAAGGCTCCCTTGAACCTTTAACAAATGACATGTTTATACAATATTTACTGATGCGGCTTGGTAAACAAGAGGCACGAACGCTAGCCTCAAATAATTTTTCCTGCTGATTTGCAAAGTGTTATCATTACACCATTGATTATTCTTATAAACTTTTTGGATAAGTTAAAAACCTGCGTATCTTTGCGGCCCGCTTCGGAAAAAGAAACGGTTGTTATTTGAAGATTTAGTGACTAAGAAGTAAGCTGAAAAATAAGTGAAAAAAGCGCTTGACAATTAGGAAAAGAAGTCACATCTTTGCAGCCCGCAAACGAGGAAGATAAAAGAGGGGGAAG
>JAQBOS010000149.1 GCA_028287925.1 Mucilaginibacter sp.
TAGGAGGGAAGGCCGGGTATTATTTTACGGCCAAGTCTTACGGTGCATAATTTATTGCATTGCAGGTCATACCCTGCTGCAGCCAAATGATAGCGTACAAAGGAATGATCGAAATTTACATTATGCGCTACAAAGATCTTATTGTTAAGCAGGTGATAAACATCATGTGCCACGTCTTCAAAGGGAGGCGCATTCTGCACCATTTCATTTGTGATACCGGTTAATGCGCTTATATAAATGGGAATATCCCTGCGCGGATTAACCAAAGTTGAATAACGCTCAATAACTTTTTTACCGTTATGTATGCAAATAGCTATCTCGGTAATACCGTTTGCGCTGGCATGCCCGCCCGTAGTCTCTATATCAACAATTGCATACATGGATGTAAATGTAATAAGTTTTTGCTAATTTTTTTAGTTGGAATAAAAAAAGTCCGAAAGTCGGAAAAGTCCGGAAGTCCGGAAGTCCGGAAGACAGAACTTATCTAGTTCGTAATATTTTCCAAAGACAAAGCCCAATAGACTTTAATCTATCGGGCTTTGTCTTTCTATTTTTTACTTTCGGTCTTTCGGACTTTTCCGACTTCCGGACTAAAAACCTACTTCTTCTTTGTAGGAGCAATAGTAGCCTGTTGTTTTTGGCGCATCATTTCTTCCATCCGGGCCTGGAAGCCGCCGGTTTTCTTTTTAGGATCAACGGGTTTATTTTTGTTTTCCTGGATCTGTGCATGGATCTTTTTATCATCAACCATTAAACGAATAATGTATTGCTGTAAGAAGGTCATCATGTTGGCCAAAAAGTAGTAATAATTTAAACCTGCAGGGTAGCTGTTCAAAAAGCCAATGAACATAATAGGGGTGATATAGCCAATATATTTCATTTGCCCTGTAGCACCCGAGATCTGGTTATTAAAATAAGTATAGATAAGAGTTGATATAGTCATCAACAAACACATCAGGCTTATATGGTTACCAATAAATGGAATATTAGCATGAAATGTAATCATTGAATCGTACGTCGACAAATCATGCATCCATAAAAAGCTTTGTCCGCGCAACTCAAATAAACTTGGGAAAAAGCGGAAAAAGGCAATTACAATAGGCATTTGGATCAGCAATGGCAAGCATCCGCCTAATGGATTTACACCGGCTTTTTTGTAAAGTTTTAAATATTCCTGCTGTAATAGTGTAGGATTATCCTCGCCAACCTTTCCTTTTATCTCATCCATCTCCGGCTTTAAAACCCGCATTTTAGCCATTGAAAGGTATGATTTGTAAGTAAGCGGTGATAAAACCAGCTTAAGCACAATGGTTAAGGCTAATATGATTAAGCCATAGTTCCAGTTAAACTTTTTCAGTACATTAAATACCGGTAATACTGCAAAACGGTTAATGTATTTTAACGGACCCCAGCCAAGGTCAATTTGTTTTTCCAAACCATATCCCTGGTCCTTTAAAGTTGAAAACCTGTTAGGGCCAAAATAAAATTCTATAGGGAATGTTCCATCGGCATTTTTAGCAAGCACAAGGTTAGCACTCATTTGCTTAACGGTAGTTGTATCCGTAACATCGGTGTTTACAGCCAGGCCTGATTTATTAAAGCCTTGTTTAGCAATTAATCCGCTTGAGAAAAAATGCGCCTTGAATGATACCCACTGGATCTTTTTATCGCTGATCTCTTTCTGATCATCTTTTGTTTCGCTCAGGTAATCATTTTCATTATCGGTATTGTTATAGGATACGGTTGAATACCTGCGTTCCTGCTCAATATCTTTTTCCTGTTTGCGGGCGCCTGATGCCCAGTTAATATTAATTGTATTGCTGTTAGCAATTACCTGGTCTAACCCGGTTGATTTTACAGTTAAACCAAGTTTGTAGCCTGTGCCTTTTAGCGAGTATACATAATCAATATATTGCGTAGGGCTATAGCTTAAACGCATGGTAACACTACCAGAGTCTTTTTCAGCAACCTGCAGATCGCCGGCAGTTGGCGTAAAATAAAGCTTATCGGTATTTATGCTGCTATTGCCTGCATTAAAGGTTAATCCGAAATGGTTTTTTGGGCCGTCGAATAAAACGAGTGGTTTTTTGTCGAAGGTTTTAAACTCTTTTAATTCAACCGAATATACTTTTCCGCCTTGTGTGCTAAGTTTTACGCGGATGTCTTTATTTTCAATCGTAACAAATTTTTCGCTGCCAATTGTTGTTGCGCCAAAAGGGCTTTTTAAAAGTGCGGAATCAACCGGTTTATTTACTGCTGCTACTTTTGCTTTTGATGTATCAACATATTTTGCTGTAGTGATTGCCGGTGATTTGATCTGGCCTTTTTTAACAGAATCAGCATGTGCCTGGATTCTTTCTTTTTTAAGGTCAGCTTCTGATGGCTTCATAAAGAAAAATGAAGCACCCATTATGATCATGATCAGGAATAATCCTGTAAACGTATTTTTATCCATTTCTAAGTATCGTACAAATATCTATTGCTTACGTGCATACGCCATTGAAGCGGCGACAAAGTTAATAAAAAGTGGGTGCGGATTTGCAACTGTTGATTTTAATTCGGGATGAAATTGCGCGCCAACAAAAAACGGGTGATTTTTAAGCTCAACTATTTCAACCAGGTCGTTTTCAGGGTTAAAGCCAGATGGCGCTAACCCTGCATTTTCATAATCCTTTAAATACTCATTATTAAACTCATAACGATGCCTGTGGCGCTCGCTGATGCGTGTTTTACCATAAAATTTCTCGGCTTTGCTGCCTTTTTTCAAATCGCAGGCATAAGCTCCAAGGCGCATGGTGCCGCCTTTATTAACAACTTTCTTTTGCTCCTCCATCATATTTATTACAGGGTATGGAGTTTCAGGGTTCATTTCAGTACTGCTGGCATCTTTTAACCCTAAAACATTACGGCCAAATTCAACAACGGCACATTGCATACCAAGACAAATCCCAAAAAACGGAATATTATTTTCACGTACGTAACGGATAGCTTCAATCTTACCTTCAAAACCGCGCTCTCCAAAACCAGGGGCAACCAATACACCGTGTAACCCTTTTAGCTTATCAACGGCATTCCCGGGTGTTAATTGTTCTGATGGGATGTATTCAACTTTTACCTTGCATTCATTTTTAGCACCTGCATGGATAAACGACTCAACTATAGATTTGTAAGCATCAGGTAATTCAACATATTTACCTACAAGACCTATTTTTACTTCTGATGTAGGGTTTTTTAAACGGCCCAAAAAGTCTTTCCAGTTTACCAGTTCCGGTTCAATTTTATGAGGGAGCTTTAATTTGGTAAGCACAGTTTTGTCCAGCTGTTCTTTAAGCATCAGCAATGGCACATCATAAATTGATGGGGCATCAATTGATTCAATTACTGCGTTTATATTAACATTACAGAATAATGCTATTTTTTTGCGGATGTCGGTATTTAAATGATGTTCAGTACGGCAAACCAATATATCAGGCTGGATTCCGTATTCAAGCAACATTTTTACAGAGTGCTGGGTAGGCTTTGTCTTTAACTCGCCTGCTGCTGCAAGAAAAGGGATTAGCGTTAAATGGATCACCAGTGAATTACCTGAACCAACTTCCCACCTGAATTGGCGTACAGCCTCAATGTATGGTAATGATTCAATATCACCTACAGTACCGCCTAATTCGGTTATCACAATATCATAATCGCCACTTTCGCCCAGGATGCGGAAGTTTCTTTTTATTTCGTCGGTAATGTGTGGTACAACCTGTACGGTTTTACCTAAAAATTTACCTTCGCGCTCCATATTTATCACATTTTGATAAATACGTCCGGTAGTAATGTTGTTAGCTTTTGATGTTGGGGTATTTAAAAAACGCTCATAATGACCAAGGTCAAGATCAGTTTCGGCTCCGTCTTCCGTAACATAGCATTCCCCGTGTTCATAGGGGTTTAATGTTCCGGGGTCGATATTAATATAAGGGTCGAATTTTTGAATAGTTACACGGTAACCGCGTGATTGAAGAAGTTTGGCTAAAGAAGCGGAGATAATTCCTTTCCCCAACGATGAGGTAACGCCACCCGTAACAAAGATATATTTCGTCATGATTTTTGTGTGTTTGACCCGGATTTTGGGCCGGAACAAATTGTTTGTGTACGGGATACAAAAGTAAGAAAATTATTGGGGATAAGTTGTAGAAGTTGTAATTGTTGAAAAGGTTGTAAATGTTGAAAGGGATTGGATTTGAAAACTTGGTAATTAGAAAATTTGATGATGAATTGAGTGGCGGTATTTAATCTTCAAATCATCAAATCAACCCATCTTCAAATTGGCCAAATCCTCCGGTGTATCAATTGCGTGGGTTTCCAGTTCAGTTTCTGCAACTTTAATGTGGTAGCCATTTTCAATCCAGCGGAGTTGTTCCAGGCTTTCGGCTTTTTCAAGGGATGATACCGGAAGTTTAGTTACTTCCTGCAAAACATCGGCACGATAACCATAAATGCCAATGTGTTTAAAGTAGGTGAAATGGCTCAGCCAATTTTGTTGTTCCTGCCCGCGGATGTGTGGGAGTGGTGAACGGGAGAAATAAACAGCCTCTGATAGTTTATTGATAACCACCTTTGGCGAATTTACATTAAATAACTCCTGCTCATTTTGAATCTTCTTAACTAAGGTAGCAAGCTGTGTATCGGCATTATTAAAACAGGAAGCTACTTTGCTGATCTGTTCAGGGTCGATATAGGGTTCATCACCCTGGATATTAATGATTACATTATATTGCGGGTGTTGCAGCGCTACTTCTGCACAACGGTCAGTGCCGCTTTGATGATCCGCTGAGGTCATTATGGCTACGCCGCCAAAATTTAATACATGGTCATAAATCCGGGTATCGTCTGTAGCAACAATAACCTCCGTTAAATGAATACATTTTTTAGCCTGCTCATAAACCCTTTGGATCATGCTTTTACCAGCAATATCAACCAATGGCTTGCCCGGAAAGCGGGTAGACGCGAAGCGGGCGGGGATGATGCCGAGGATTTGCATACTGTTAATTACAGTGATTATAAATAATTTGTCATTGCGATCCGCTGAATAGCGGAGGCAATCGCGAACTGTGCATATTCGTCTTGCAAGGTTCGCGATTGCTTCGTTCCTCGCAATGACATAGTGATATTTCTAAAATAACCCGTTCAATTCCCTCTCCACCAATTGAACAATGGTGGCCAGGTCTTCAGTATTATTTGCGAAATCAATATTGTCTTTATCAATGATCAGCAGCTTGCCCAGTTTGTAACCCTTTATCCATTTATCATACTTATCATTCAGTTTTGATAAATAATCAAGCCTGATGCCGCTTTCATATTCGCGGCCACGGCGCTGGATGTTGTTAACCAGGGTAGGTACTGATGCTTTCAGATAAATAAGCAGATCGGGTGGTTTTATAAACTCCGTTATGTTATCAAATATGGCCGCGTAATTTTCATAATCACGGGTGGTCATCAAACCCATATCATGCAGGTTTTCTGCAAAAATATAAGCATCCTCATAAATGGTACGATCCTGGATAATATTATGATCGTTTTTCTGAATATCAATGATCTGGCGGTAACGGGTATTTAAAAAGTAGATCTGCAGGTTAAAGCTCCAGCGTTTCATGTCGCTGTAAAAATCTTCCAGGTATGGGTTGTTATCAGCCGCTTCATACAATGGATCCCAGCCGTAATTTTTTGCCAGTAATTCGGTAAGGGTAGTTTTACCGGCGCCTATGTTTCCTACAATAGCAATGTGCATATTAGTTCATGGTTAATGGTTCATAGTTCATAGCAGAAAGCTCGTGGTTAACAGATGATAGTTAATGGTTTTAAGCTCAATTTTAATACGCATTTGCTATTTGTGCTGAAATGAAACTCCGACTAATATACAGCATGCACCATGAACTATCAACAATGAATTGCTTTTTTTATAGCCATGAACTGTGAACCATTAACTACGAGCCAACTCAAAAGCTCTTGAACCCTATAATTTCTCTTACTTCCTTAATGGTTTTTGATGCGCTTTCGCGGGCTTTTATAGCTCCATGACGCGCAACCTGGCGCAGGTATGATGCATCCTGCGATATATCATTGATTTTCTCGCGGATAGGAGCTGTGGCAATAATTATATCTTCGGCAAGCTGTTTTTTAAGATCGCCATAGCGAATCTGGCAGGTATTATACAGGTTATCAAAATGCTCATAAGTATCGGCAGACGAAACAACTTTTATAATATCGAACAGGTTTTGGATCTCTACAGGTTTTTCCTGGTTATCAGCTGTGGGGCCCCCGTCAGTAACTGCCCGCATTACTTTTTTGCGGATAATTTCCGGCGAATCTGAAAGATAAACCGCGTTGCCTTCACCTTCTGATTTACCCATTTTTCCTTTACCGTCAAGTCCCGGGATCTTTACCAGGTTATCGCTAAAGTTGAAAGCATATGGCTCAGGGAAATAATCTTTATTATAAAGCCTGTTAAAGCGGTTAGCAAATGTGCGTGACATTTCCAGGTGTTGTTCCTGGTCTTTGCCAACTGGTACTTTTGTTGCCTTGTGGAGAATAATATCGGCAGCCATTAATACCGGGTAAGTCAATAATCCGGCGTTTACATTATCAGGATTTGCACGCACTTTATCCTTAAATGATGTTGCACGCTCCAACTCACCTAAATAGGCGTTCATATTTAAATAAAGATATAGTTCCGAGGTTTCCGGCACATCCGATTGGATATAAATGGTAGCTCTTTCAGGATCAATACCTGCGGCTAAATATTCAACCAGCACCTGCTTTACATTCCCATGCAGATCGGCAGGGGTGGGGTGCGTAGTTAACGAATGCAAATCGGCAATAAAAAAATAGCAGTTATATTCATGCTGCATTTTTACAAAATTTTGTATTGCCCCGTAATAATTTCCTAAGTGTAAGTTCCCGGTTGAACGAATACCACTAACAACAGTTTCCATGGCGCGAAAGTAAGTAATTTTTATATTTTTGATGGCGATGAAATTGATCATAAAGAAAGTACACGTATATATTTATGTGTTAAGTGTAGCTTTATCTTACTTTTTATTCTGGCCTTTATTCTATTATTTTTCTCTTAAACCAAGCCGTTACCGAAATATGAACCGTTTCAGGCGCATTTGGGCTATTTTCAGTTCGGCGCTTGCCGGCTTTTTTTATCGCTTTGATTATGAACAGCCTATAGATTGGAGCAAAACCTATATTGTTTGCCCCAATCACACTTCAAACCTTGATATTTCGGCTATGTGCGTACTGGTAAACAACAATTGCAGCTTCATAGGCAAGGAAGAATTAAAGGATGAGCTGGTAACCGGGTTATTTTTTCGCACGGTTGATATCCCTGTTAACCGGGATAGTAAAATGTCATCATTCAGAGCTTTTAAAAAAGCTGCTGAAAAACTTCAGGAGGGCATTACACTTATTATCTTCCCCGAAGGGAAAATAAGTGATGATTACCCGCCAACCCTGCATGAGTTTAAAAACGGCCCGTTCAAGCTGGCCATTGATCATAAAATTCCTATTATCCCGGTATCTTCTTCAAACACCTGGAAAAAATTTTGGGACGATGGAACAAAATATGGCACCCGGCCGGGGATCTGTAAAATTCATGTACATAAGCCTATTGAAACAGCACATTTAACAGAGAGCGATGCTGATAATTTGAAAGATGAAGTTTATGGCATAATTAGTGCAAGATTAGCTGGTTAAGTTAAGTACAGAGATTAGAGATTAGTTAGCCCTCCCAATAACTTAATCAACTCAATCTAACTCAATCAACTTAATCTAACTTTTCATATTTTTGGTAACCATGAAACTCATTTTAAAAAGGATCCATACCCATTTTTACAGGTATAGCGTTGCTTTTTTCTTCCTGTTGATCTGGCCGCTCTTATACTTTCTATCGCGCAGGCAATCCCGGTTTAAACATATTAACGGGTGCAGGCGGTTTATCATTTTTTGCAGTACGATTGTTTCAGGTATATTTTTTAACATTGATTATGAGGTTCCTGTTGATTGGAAACGTACTTATATAATTTGCGGTAACCATACTTCAAACCTTGATGTATCGGCTATTAACCTGGCTGTGAAAAATAATCATTGTTTTATTGGTAAAGAAGAATTATTGAGTAACATGGTGCTTGGTTTCTTTTTTAGAACGATAGATATTACTGTGAACCGGGATAGTAAAATGTCCTCGTTCAGGGCTTTTAAAACCGCAGCCGAAAGAATAAATAACGGGGTAAGCGTAGTTATTTTCCCTGAAGCAACTATTCCGGATGATTATCCGCCAACTTTATACCCATTTAAAAATGGGGCATTCCGTTTGGCTATTGAATTGAAAATACCTATTATCCCCATAACAGCACTTAATACCTGGAAAGTTTTATGGGATACGGGGAGTAAATATGGCAGCAGACCGGGCATTTGTGATATATTTGTACACAAACCTATTGAAACGGCCCATTTAACTATAGATGACGCTGATACGCTGCGGGATGAGGTTCACGAAATTATTAAACAAAAATTGCAGACAGCATGACCATTGACCAGGAAACAGTTGATAAAATAGCACACCTTGCCCGTTTGGAGCTTAGTGGCGACGAAAAGCAGGAAATGATAAAGGATATGAGCAAGATCCTTGATTTTATGGCTAAGCTTAATGAAATTGATACTTCGGGTATTGAACCGCTTGTTTATATGACCAATGAAGTAAATGTTTTAAGAGAGGATATAGTTAAGCAGCAGGTAACCCACCAGGAAGCTTTACAAAATGCACCTAAACATGACGATGATTATTTTTTAGTGGCTAAGGTGATAGATTTGAAGTCCGAAAGTCAGTAAAGTCGGGAAGTCCGAAAGTCGGGAAGTCCGAAAGACGGAGAAGTCCGAAAGACGGTAAAGACCGAAAGTTAGGAAAGACTGAAAGATAGAAAATAGCGATTTAGCATAAAATTAGGGTACTAACGTTTTGGATTTTCATGTCAAAATGAAGGGGCAAAGCATTTTAACACTAAAAATCTTCCGGACTTCCGGACTTTCCGGACTTTCGGACTAAAAAAGTGTAACAAAACATACCCCACTACAGTCAAACCAAGAAAAAAGTATGGAACCACTTATCACCCTTAAAGATATCGGACGTAAATATGTTATTGGCACTGAAATAATTCATGCCCTAAAATCTGTTACGCTGACCATTAAAAAGGGAGAATTTGTTGCATTGATGGGGCCTTCAGGTTCGGGCAAATCAACCCTGATGAATATTCTCGGATGCCTTGATACACCTACCAAAGGCGAGTATATTTTAAATGGCATTGACGTAAGCCACATGACAGATAATGAATTGGCTGAAGTTAGAAATACGGAGATAGGCTTTGTGTTTCAAACATTTAACCTGCTGCCACGTAACACAGCTTTAGATAATGTGGCCCTTCCATTGGTTTATGCCGGTATTAATAAAGAAAACAGGCAGGCCCGCGCAAAGAAGAGTTTAGAGAACGTAGGCTTAGGTAACCGCATGGATCATAAGCCAAACGAGCTATCGGGCGGGCAACGCCAGCGTGTGGCTGTGGCCCGTGCGTTGATCAATAATCCATCAATTATATTAGCCGATGAGCCTACCGGTAACCTTGATACCAAAACATCTATCGAGATAATGGGATTGGTTGAAGATATCCACGCCAAAGGTAATACTATTATACTGGTAACGCACGAAGAAGATATTGCCCTGCATGCGCACCGCATTGTACGGATGCGTGATGGATTGGTAGAAAACGATTATGCCAACCCCAATATCCAAAAGGTTGATAGAAATAGTACAGTGCTAAAAGAACTTGCTGATGTACCCGCCAAAGAGGCGAATGGTAAATAGATTTATTAAGCCGTACGTAACCCTAATATAATTCAAAGGGGTAATTTGACATAGTAAGCTTTTAAAAAGCTTACTATGTCTGTGGGGATTTTAGCAGCATACTAATAACTCACCGGGAAGGCAATATAACACGGGGTCAGCGCCTGAATTACAATCAGGATCCATACCCCCCATAGGTTCTCCTATTTCTCCTCCTGTATCCGGTATGATAAAGCAATAACATCCTGGCGGCGGGTCCTGTAAACCGCCTGTAACATTTCTTAGTTGTTCTCTGGTTAATTTTTTCATTGCGTGGTATAGGTTTTATTAAAGTGTAAGATTTCGGTTTCTAAAATAATAAATTATATAAGGAATATGTGATCCGATTTTTAATTATTTTAATAAAGCTAATCGCAAGTTGTACACAGCCTTGATACAAATTCTGCCATGTAAATAGCTTTCTCGGGAGATACGGGTTTCCGGTTGCCAATAATAAGGGTATGCTCCACTATCTCTATTACAAAATCATCTTCCCTTACATCCATCACCACATTGCGGAAATTGCGGTTTATCCCGGTAATAGCTTTTTCATAGTCATTTATCAATACATAAAAAGTGTCGCTAAAGGCTTTGTCTTCCGCA
The DNA here is from genome assembly GCA_028287925.1 of Mucilaginibacter sp. Classification (GTDB taxonomy): domain Bacteria; phylum Bacteroidota; class Bacteroidia; order Sphingobacteriales; family Sphingobacteriaceae; genus Mucilaginibacter. Next base: position 10,526 of record JAQBOS010000149.1, read on the forward strand.
AAATCAAGCTCAACAGGATGGATCAGCTCAATTATTTTATCGGCAAGAGTTTCCCGCCTTATTAATATCCGGCCAAAATCGTGCTTTAAATAAGCCAGCGCCCAGGTTTGATACTCGCAAGCTCCGCTGATGTGGCCTTTGCCAAAATTTCTTAACTGATTTTCTACAAAAAGCACGTAGCTATCATTATTCTCATGTTTTATTACATAGGAGTCCCTTACCTTAACATCAAGAGAGTGCTTAAATACTTCAAACTGCTCCAGGTGGAAATCAATTTCACCGGTAAATTCTATATGGAATTTTGATTTAAGGGCCTGGTAGGTATCATGGAACCTGTCTATTTCTTCGGAACAGAGTCCGGTAGTATCAAAGGGATAATTATCCATTAGCAAATTTAAAGTTTGCTAAAAATACTTAATGGACGGAGAAAAACAAAAAGCGTATTGGGGCAATTCAAATTGTTGAAATACGGGAGATGCTTAGAAATCCGAAATCTCCTCTCAAAATACTGTTTATCCACAATTTTTAAGAACACATGAAGGACAATGAGCCGTAGGCTCTACCGCTTTGTAGAAAAATAACAATTACGATTTTTGCCTCATAGAGGCTACCCAGTTATCAGATTTGTAACAATCATACTCGCAGCGTGCCGGAAATGGTGGTAAAGGGTAGCCACCTACGGGGCAAAGAATCTTTCTTTCCAGTGGCTACAAAGAGGTAGACCCTATGGGTCAAAAAAATATGCCTAAAAAAATGTGGGTACATGGTAGCCCGGTAGGAAAGACTTTAATTTTTTTTAAAAATAAAATAAATTCGAGATCGAACATCCGAAATCCGACATCAATACGCTTTCATCTTCCCGCATGAGCACGCGCAATTAGGATCAGCAATACCGAAACTCTTTAAAAAGTATTGGTAAAAGCCAATCCGGTCATTCATGCTGAACATGTTTTCACCTTTGTTACATTCCACCTCGCCGTTTATAATATTAATGGTCATACCAAAGCCGGGTGTGCGGTTTGCTGCTTTATCTGCGGCATTTGGCTGCCATTTGCCTATCATAACATCGTGTGCAGATGGTTTGGCGGTTTGTGGGGTCATCCAAAAATAAATAGCCGTTTTAAAAGCGACTACCGGGTCGGTTTCAACCAGGTCAGGATTGTTCAGCAAGATCTTTTTATCGCCGAAAATACAATCGGAAGCATAGCCATAATTGCCGTTGTAGCTTAATTGTAATGGTCCGCGGCCATAGTATTTTTTGCCGGGTGCAGCAGGATAGGTGTCATTATCAGCTATATAAGGTAGCGAGGTATTGCTTTCATGTATAAACATTAAGCCATCATTATACTTACCGTTTTCGCCATGGCGGGTTTCGTGAGCTATGTTTGCAAAAAAGGCTGCCAGCTCTTTTTTGTTGGTTTGGAGGTCCTTTTCAGTACAAAAATTTCCATAGTCAATTATATAGCTGCTATCGGGTTTCTTTTTGGCCCAGCTTTCATTCCAGTCCTCATCCTGGCGGATAACGTCTGCTTTACCTGTGCTTTTATTTGTACGGACGAACTGGTAAATTGAAACGCCGCGCCTGGTTATTTTAACTGAAACCAACCCGATTTCTTTTAAGGCCTTTACAAATGCGGCATAGGTATAGAACTTATCGCGCTGAGGGAATAAAGTATTAAATTGCGATTCGCTTAAAAAACTTGTTATAGCCGTTTTAGGCGGAGGATCATTATTAGTTACAACTTTATTACTTGTACTAACACATTTTAAACTTGATAATGTTATTGCGGCAAGTAAAAATAAGGATATGATGAACAGGGGCTTTTTCACGATGGTTTGTTTTAATAATAGTATTAAGCTATTTAACATCAAAGTTGATAATAAAATTTATATAACACTTAAAAGCAAGTAGTGTTTCTTATTCCTGGAAAACTTCGAAATTTTACGTTTAAAACAGTAACATCCCAAATCAAAACCCTAAATTCGAAATCGAACAGCCGAACTCCGAAATCAAAATGAAGATCTATACAAAAACAGGCGATAAGGGCCTTACATCGTTAATTGGCGGTACGCGGGTAGCTAAGCACCATATCAGGATTGAAAGTTATGGAACTGTTGATGAACTTAATTCATATATCGGGCTAATAAGCGATCAGGATATTACGCCGCATGATAAAGGGATCTTGAAACAGATCCAGGACAGGCTGTTTACTATCGGATCGTCACTGGCTGCTGATCCTGAAAAATCAAGAATGGTAATACCGGATCTACACCTGGCTGACATTGAATTGCTGGAACGGGAAATGGATACGATGAATGAACAATTACCCGAACTGCGTCATTTTATTTTGCCGGGTGGAAGCAGTACAATATCTTATTGCCACATAGCACGTTGTGTATGCCGCAGGGCGGAAAGAATTACTGTGCACCTTGCCGAAGAAAGTACGGTAGACGAAAAAGTGAATATTTATTTAAACAGGTTGAGCGATTATCTGTTTACATTAGCCAGGAAGATTGGAAATGAAAATAAGATCCCCGAAAATCAATGGATCCCGCGGATAGGCAGTTGATTGGTTGACAGTTCATAGTTCATGGTTGATAGTTTATAGCTGCTGCATCTGAACCATTTAATTGCCATTTTTACTATGAACTATGAACCATTAACCATGAACCGTGATTAAATGAGAAAAAATATTGATAATCAAATAAAAAATATTATACTTTTGCGAAAAATTAAATTTACCGGATAAAAATAAATAAGAGAATATGTATTGGACACTTGAACTGGCATCGCACTTAGAAGATGCACCATGGCCTGCAACAAAAGATGAATTGATTGACTATGCTATCCGTTCCGGAGCGCCTGTTGAGGTTATTGAAAACTTACAAGCATTGGAGGATGATGGTGAGCCTTACGAGAATATTGAAGAGATATGGCCTGATTACCCTACAAAAGATGACTTCTTTTTTAACGAAGACGAATACTAAAGTACTTGTAATCAACAAAAAACCTTGCTAAGCAGGGTTTTTTTGTTCTCACCCCTTTTTGGAATGGTTTTGGTTAAAGTGTAAATAAAAACATTATCAACTAAAACTTTACAAACATGAGAAGCTTACTTTATTTAATCGCAGTTATCCTGGTAATAGGATGGATCTTTGGGTTTTTCGTTTACCCGGTTGGCGGTGGCCTTATTCACGTTCTTTTAGTAATTGCAGTAATTGCCTTGCTTTTAGGAATTATCAGAAGGGCATAGTTTTTTGGTTCATAGTTGATAGTTCATGGTTCATAGCCGGATAAGTATTTTCTACCATGAACTATGAACCATCAACTATGAACCTTCTTCAAAATCATCTCAGCAATAGCTATATCTTCCGGAAAGGTGATCTTTATATTCTGATGGCTTCCTTCTATCAGGTTAATTTTTACGCCTGTTTCTTCAACTACGCTGGCATCATCAGTAAATTTTTCACTGTAAACCTGTTGATAAGCCTTTTTTATTTGTGCCGATTGAAATGTTTGCGGCGTTTGTACCAGGTAAACGTCATCGCGGGTCAAGCTTTTAGAAACACCGCCTTCCATTAGTCTTACTGAATCGCGGTTTTTAACAGCTGTAACGGCGTTTCCATATTCAATGGCATGTTGGTACGACTTTTCTATAATTTGGCCGCTGGTTAAAGGCCTGACCGCATCATGCACAGCTATAATTGCATTATCAACATCATCAATTATATTGAGCCCGTTTTTTACTGAATGGAAGCGTGCTTGGCCCCCTGTTACCAATTGATATGGTATTTTAAAGTTATGTGCTATACAAAGCTGTTCCCAGTAAGTATGATATTCAGCAGGAAGTACTATAATTATTGCAGGTTTAACAGCTGAGAGATGGAAAGCTTCAATGGTATGCATTAAAACCGGCCGCCCGCATAACAATAAAAACTGTTTTGGAACAGCAGACTGCATCCTTGTGCCGGATCCACCACCAACTATTATTGCGAAAGATTTGAGATTTGAGATTTGAGATTTAAGATTTTCTGAAGCCATCGTTAGTCAAAGCTATAAATCAATCTTAAATAAGCAAAAATGAAAAAGCCCCTTTTAATTTAAAGAGGCCTTTTTTCTATAAATTCCGAAATCGAAACGGCGAAGCCTTCTTGAACACCATTGAAAAACAAACAACAGTGAAAACTTCCGACTTCCGAAATTAAATGATCAGCATAGCGTCGCCATAGCTGTAAAAACGATATTTTTCTTTTACTGCAACTTCGTAGGCGTTCATTACATTTTCAAAACCTCCAAAAGCGCTAACCATCATCAATAGTGTTGATTCAGGCATATGGAAATTGGTGATCATTGAATTGGCAATGCTAAAATCATACGGCGGGAAAATAAATTTGCTGGTCCAGTCATTTGCCGGTTTCAGTGTTTTATTTGCAGATACTGCAGATTCAATAGCGCGCATTGATGTTGTACCAACCGCACAGATGCGGCTTTTACGATCAATTGCCTTATTAACAATATTTGCCTGCTTCTCTTCAATAATGAACTGCTCAGAATCCATCTTATGTTTGGTAAGGTCCTCAACCTCAACCGGGCGAAATGTGCCTAAGCCTACGTGAAGCGTAACTTCTGCAAATTCAATGCCTTTAAGCTCAAGGCGTTTCATCAGCTCGCGGCTAAAGTGCAAACCTGCTGTAGGAGCTGCAACCGCACCTTCGTGTTTTGCAAATATGGTTTGGTAACGCTCTTTATCTTCGCTGGTTGCTTTACGTTTTATATATTTTGGCAGCGGGGTTTCACCTAAGATCTCCACATTTCTGCGGAATTCTTCGTCTGTGCCATCAAATAAGAAACGGATAGTACGGCCGCGTGAAGTAGTGTTGTCAACTACTTCGGCAATTAAAAGGTCATCATCACCAAAATATAACTTGTTGCCTACGCGGATCTTACGGGCGGGATCAACCAAAACGTCCCATAACCTTAATTCTTTGTTTAATTCGCGCAATAAAAAAACTTCGATGGTTGCACCGGTTTTTTCTTTATTACCATACATACGGGCCGGAAATACTTTGGTGTTATTAAGGATCATTACATCCTTGTCGTCAAAATAATCCAACACATCTTTAAATATTTTGTGCTCAATTTTGCCTGAATCGCGGTGTAAAACCATTAATCGTGCTTCGTCGCGGATACCGGCAGGGGTGTGGGCAACCAATGATTCGGGCAGGTTGAACTTAAATTGAGATAATTTCATGCTAAATGATATGAATTTTCAAGGGCGCAAATGTACGGAAATATTTTTATTTTATTCGATTTCACTGATTATTAATGTGATTACACGGATTGCTTAAAAATGATTGTACCGATTGTTTATTGATTACAGTGATTATTAATAATAGTTTGAAATATTGTAACTTAATTGTAATTGAATGGTCTAAAATTAGCAGACCTTGGTATCACGTTTTATACTCAGTGTGATCAAAGTTTTTTAATCGGTGAAATCAAAAAAACTCAAATGATATTTTTAAAACTTTTCAGAGAAAGCTTTCTATTTGCCTATGATGCGTTAAGGCAAAACAAGCTACGTACTTTTCTGTCGTTGCTTGGCGTCACCATCGGGATCTTTACCATTATCTCCGTTTTTTCGGCGGTTGACACCTTGAAGAATAACCTGCAAAAAAGCGTAAATAAGTTGGGCAGCAACAGTATTTACATACAAAAATGGCCATGGGTAAATAACGAAGATTCTCCATGGTGGAAATATCTGCAACGCCCTACTCCTAAATTGCGGGAGTACGATGAACTACAGAAACGCAGCCAAACAGCTTTAGCAATTTCATATGAAATAGGTATTGATAACCGCATTGTAAAATATCAAAGTAATACGGTCGATGGTGCACAAATTGATGCTACATCACACGACCATGATAAAACATGGAACTTTGATTTTGAAAGCGGACGTTATTTTACCGAAATGGAATCACGTGCAGGCAGCCCGGTTACTGTAATTGGCCACGATATTGCTACTGATCTTTTCCCCGATGGCGGGGCGGTAGGTAAGCAATTAAAAATAATGGGCAGGAACATTACCGTAATAGGCGTTTTTAAAAAGGAGGGGAATGATATTTTAGGAATTTCTGACGATAAAGAGATCCTGCTGCCTTTAAACTTTGCAAAAAATGTTCTTGATGTGCAAAATGCAAACTACAACCCCCAAATAGTTGTGCGCGGTAAAAACGGCATTAGCGATCTGGAAGTTGAAAGCGAAGTAAGGGGCTTAATGCGTTCCATCCGGCGCTTAGGGCCCGGAATAGAAGATAATTTTGCTTTAAATAAAACCACCATACTCTCCAACCAACTGGATATTGTTTTTGGCGTATTGAAAAAGGTTGGTTTTGTTATAGGTCTTTTTTCAATTTTAGTGGGTGGTTTTGGTATTGCCAATATTATGTTTGTTTCTGTTAAGGAGCGTACCAACATAATAGGGATCCAAAAATCATTGGGCGCCAAAAATTACTTCATATTGCTGCAGTTTTTGATCGAATCTGTTGTTTTATGTTTAATGGGCGGCATAATTGGCCTAAGTATGGTTTTTGGAGCCACCGCCGCAGTAAAAGCGGCTGCTGATATACAGGTTGTACTTGATATTTCAAATATAATTTTTGGAGTTAGCCTTTCAATTGGCATTGGCATAATATCAGGAATTATCCCGGCTTATTTTGCCGCCCGGCTTGATCCTGTTGAGGCGATAAGGAGTAATTAAGTCCGAAAGTCAGTAAAGTCCGAAAGTCCGGAAGATTAGGAAGGGTAGGTGAGTTTATTAAGTGAGTAGTTGTTCAGGGTTAATGTTGAGCGGTTTTTTTAACTCAATCAACCTAATCCAACTTAATAAACCCAATCAACTAACCCTCAACTGCAGCATAAAAACCAGCTATCTTTTCAAATAATGTATCAGGCACAAATGGTTTGGTTAAATAACCGCACATTCCGGCGGCCAGGGCCTTATTATGGGTTTCGGGCATAGCATCGGCGGTTAAGGCTATAACCGGAATATCAGGGTTTGTTCTTCTTATTATCCGGGTTGTTTGAAAGCCATCCATTTCCGGCATTTGAAGGTCCATTATGATCAGATCATAGTTATTGCCTTTAACCATATCAATGGCAAGTTCACCGCTAATGGCTTCGTCAACTTCTACCTGCCATTTTTTAAGAAATTTTGACGCTATCATCAAATTCATTTTGTTATCATCAACAACAAGGATCCGCATTCCCGGTAAGCTGCGCTCAAGGTTAATATTGGCAGAAGGCGATAACAACTCATTACTTTGTATTTGTTTACTTATGTTAAACGAAATGGAAAAAGAAAACTGGGTTCCTTTTCCGGGCTCGCTTATTGCCGAAATATTACTTTGGTGAAGTTCAATTAAACGTTTTGTAATAGCAAGCCCCAAGCCCGTGCCCCCATAATCATTCTCATGGTTTTGCGACTCCTGCATAAACGGATCAAATATAAGGGCGAGGTTTTCAGCTGCTATACCTATCCCTGTATCAGCAATGATAAATTTAACCATAACCTGGTTGTCATCAATTGCTTCCTTATTAAGCAAAATACTTACTTTTCCTTTATGGGTAAATTTAATGGCATTACTTAAAAGATTATTTAACACCTGGCCAAGCCTTATCTGATCGCCAATTAAATATTCAGGAATGGCGTTATCAACAAACAGGTCAATTTCAAGATCTTTTTCGGTAGCCCTGGCATAAAACGATTGCTTTATTTTTTGGGCAAGATTTAGAATATTAAATGGTAATGAGTTAAGTTCCAGCTTTCCGGCCTCAATTTTATTATAATCTAAAATATCATTAATAATAGCCAACAGGTTTTCGCCCGAGAATTTGAGAATGTTTAGGTATTCCAGCTGTTCGGGCGAGGGGTTTTCACTTAGCAACAGGTTGGTAGTGCCAATTACTGCATTCATCGGTGTCCGGATCTCGTGGCTCATGATGGATAAAAACTCCGATTTAAAATGTGATGACTTCTCGGCCTGCTCTTTTGCCGAAATTAAAGCTTGTGTTGCCCTTTGCCTTAGCGTTATATCTTCACCAATACTGGTAACTTCTTTTATTGAGCCGTTTTCATCATAGCTTACCGTATTTTGCCAGCTAATATTACGCCGCTCGCCATTGCGGCATATTACCGGGCTGATATACTGAGCCTCAAAAGAACCGGTGAGGAACCACTTTGATAAGCCATTTCGCTGATCTTCCGGTAAAAATTTTTCTAACCAGTTTAAACCTAATATTTCGCTTTGATCATAACCGAGGATATGGCACATAAACTTATTGCAAAAAATCAAATCGCCATGTTTGTCAACAGATATTGCCGGCAGCTTAATGGTTTCTAATACCAGCTTATATTTATTTTCAGTTCTCTGGTAATCTATTTCAGCCTGTTTACGGTCTGTTATATCCTGAATGGTGCCAATAACTTTACGAACAGAACCATCATCGCGCCGTAATAATTTACCAACAATAATACTCAGGTGCTTAACATTCCCGCTTGTCGTAATTATCCGGTATTCGTATGATGTATTGGTAATATTTGAAATATCTTTTAAATGCTTTTTAAGGATATGCCTGTCATTTGGGTGGGCATGTTTTACTAATAATTTGATAAAACTATTTTCGTTGGTGGATTTTTGATCAATTTCGAAAATGTTATTAATCTCATCACTCCATGTTAATTTATTTAAGGAGATATCCCATTTCCAGTTTCCTATTTTGGCTATAACCTGGGCTTCTAATAGCTCCGACTGGCTAACTTTTATTTTCTTTTCTGATAGTTTGGTTTCAGTAACATCCTGTAAAATACCAATAATGCGTTTTATGTTGCCTTCGCTATCTTTTAAAAGCTCACCCTTTAATACCTTTATATACTTTAACGAACCGGCCGGGGTGATCAGCTTATGCTCAAATTCAACTTCGCCAATTTTATGAATATTTGTAAAATAAGTATAAGCGGCTTCACGGTCATCCGGATGGATCAGGCTTAAATAATATTCGAATTTTTCTATATCTCCGGGGATGCTTTCAACCTCTAAAATTTTAAATAAGCTTTCAGACCAAAATGTCTCCCTGGTTGCAAGGTCAAAATACCAGTTCCCTATTTTAGCAATTGATTGTGCTTCAAGCAATAAATTTTCATTCTCTTTTAAGGCATCGGCATATTTTTTCTGTTCAGATATATCGCTAACTGACGCGGAGATCCTCGAAGTATAATTTCCACCCCTGTCATATACCGGTACCAGCCTGGCTACAAACCAGTGTCCTGTTCCAAAATCAGAAGGATAGGTTATTGAAATTGGTTCGCGATGCTTTATTACATAATCCATTGCATCATCAAATTTTTTAGCCTTTTCCTCCCCTAAAACCTCGCTTAGCTTTTTACCAATACACGTTTCGGGGTCAATTACCCGTCCTTCAATTCTGCTGAACCAGGTATTCAAACAAATTTTGTTTTCATCAAATTCAAAAATTACATCGTTTAATGAGTTGATAAGCGCATCAAGTTTTTTACCGCTCTGGCGCAGTTCCTCATCATTAATCAACAGGCTTTTATTCAAGTCAATAACATTGCACAGCGCCTTTTTAAACCTTAGCTGGTAAGCCGTCATAACTAAAAACGATACGGAAGCAATAAATGTAAATGTTAACAGTAAAAGCACCAGTACCGTTATAGATATGTATGGCTTTGGAGCAGTAAAATATGCTATAACAGTGATCAGTAAATTAAGAAAGCATATTGCTGCAAATTCCCACTTTTTTTTGCAAAACAGGGTTAACGCTATAAAAATGGTTATTGAGCTAAACAGGTAAACATGCTCAAACCCGTTTTTACTTAATAAAAGGCCGTTATTAATTACTAAAAAAGATACAATGGTTAAATACTGACTTGCTGTGCTGAGAAGTTTTACATGATAAAATGAAAAGATCAATGCTATTAAGCAAAGCGCACTGTTAATTAAACGCAGCCACAAGGGGTCAAATGAATTATAAAAACACAGGTAGTGAAGCGAAGGGCTTGCTATGAACAGCCCGATTAATAATAATTGGTAAATGGTATTATCACTTTGTATAAATAAAAGCAGCCTGCTTCTTATGGACATACTAATTGTTTTTTTAGATCGGTTATAGGTGGTGGTTTTAAAAAAAAATATCATGAATTAAGAAGATAAGGCATGAAAATTTTACAAATTGTCAATCATCTTAAGGGCTATTAATACGCAGATTTAATTACATTTGTTGCAAATAAAATATTTTCCTATGTCGGAGACAGCACAATTAAAAATTGGCGATAAAACTTATGATCTTCCCGTAATTGAGGGTACCGAAGGTGAAAAAGCTATTGATATCTCAAAATTAAGGGACCAATCCGGTTATGTAACATTTGATACCGGCTACAAAAACACAGGCGCCACAAAAAGCGCTATTACTTTTTTAGATGGTGAACTGGGGATCTTAAAATACCGCGGTTACCCGATAGAACAACTTGCCGAAAAATCAAGTTTTATTGAAGTTGCCTATTTGCTTATTCATGGTGAGCTGCCTACTGAAAAGGAATTGAGCAATTTTCAGTACGAAATAAGCAGGCATACCCTTGTACATGAGGATATGAAAAAGTTTTTTGACGGTTTTCCGTCAAAAGCGCATCCAATGGGTCAGCTGTCATCATTGGTATGTGCTTTATCAGCTTTTTACCCGGAATCATTAAAATCATTACAAACAGAAGAAGAGCTTCATTTAAGCATTATTAAAATGCTTGCTAAAATGGCTACTGTTGTTTCATGGATCTATAAAAAATCACTGGGGCATCCGCTTATTTACCCTCAGAATAAATACGATTATGTAACCAATTTCCTGTATATGACCTTTGGGCAGCGTACAGAACAAATTGAGATTGACCCGGTAATTGTTAGCGCAATGAATACGCTGCTGATATTACATGCAGATCATGAGCAAAACTGCTCAACCTCAACTGTACGGATCGTAGGCTCGTCTGAGTCAAATATTTATGCGTCAGTTTCTGCAGGGATCTCTGCATTATGGGGCCCGCTGCATGGCGGTGCAAACCAGGCTGTAATTGAAATGCTTGAAAAGATAAAAGAGGATGGGGGAGATACCGATAAGTGGATAGCAAAAGCGAAAGATAAAAATGACCCTTTCCGTTTAATGGGATTTGGTCACCGCGTATATAAAAACTTTGATCCGCGTGCAAAGATCATTAAAAAAGCATGTGACGATATTTTAGAAAAACTGGGCATTGATGATGAAGTGCTTGCCATAGCTAAAAAGCTGGAAGAAGTAGCATTGAAAGATCCTTACTTTGTTGAGCGTAAGCTGTATCCAAATGTTGATTTTTATTCGGGTATTATTTACCGGGCGCTTGGTTTCCCTACTGATATGTTTACCGTGTTATTTGCATTAGGCCGCCTGCCCGGGTGGATTGCACAGTGGAAGGAAATGAAGGAAAACAAAGAGCCTATTGGCCGCCCGCGCCAGATCTATGTAGGTGCTGTTAACAGGGAGTATGTTGATATAAAGAACAGGTAGTTCTTTTTGGTTCATAGTTGATGGTTCATAGTTCATTGTAATGAATTGTGAACCATTTTTTTGTTATGATGATTTCACTGATTGTTGGGAGATTACACTGATTTTTTAGAGAGATTAGTTAGAGATATAGTTTAGTTAATTTTTTATTTATAATCGGTGTAATCAACTTAAAAATCAACGAAATCGAAATCAACAAAAAAGCCCGCCGGTTTTAACCGGGCGGGCCCTTTCAATCAATCCCAATCAACTCTGTTTTATTGCTTTACTAATGTGTAAGTAGCTGTTATAGAAGGTTTGTTACCAATACCTGGTGGAAGAGTGAATGTTATTTTATATTTTCCCGCATCAAGAGGGATATTATCGTTACTTGAATCATTAAGCGTGTTGGCTATCCCCGCGCCGTCAGTGCCCGCTTTAGGAATACCCCAGCTGTAAGTCCAGTCATGACTTCTCCGGAACTTGAATGTACCTGCAGGAAAAGTAAATGTGCCTTCCCATGTTTCGGTAGCATCTCCATTATTTACGTATTTTAAATCAACATCTGTTGAAAAATCGCCCCCCGGTGTAATTGAGCCTATAATGCTGTAGTATTCTGTTGCCGGTGCAAATGAAATAGTTTTTGTATTAACATTAAGTGTAACTATATAAAAACCGGGTGTAGCAGGTGCAAAAAAGTTATTGGGTGCACCCACAGTTACTGTACTGCTTGTGGTATTAACAGGATCGTTAGTGGCGTATTTGTTATCATAGCTGCCTCTGACTGGTACTACCAAGAAATCCCTGTTGCCTGCTGTGAAATTAATAACTCCGGTATAAATACCGTTACTGGTAGCCGAGATCAGGCTGTCCATGTTATTTTGGGTCCATCCCTGGAAAGAACCTACCGTGTATAAGAAAGATGTTAAATTGAACGGTGTAACAGTAAGTGAAAGCACATTTGAATATATAGGTGTAGAACCGGCACCTAAAGAATGCTGAACACGTACCTGTACCTGCGAAGTAACACCACCCACTAAATTTAATTTCAACAATAATGTGTTAAAATCAGCGGTTGAATAACCTTGCACGCCCTTTTTAATACCTATTGTTGCCGAGGCTGGTTTTGCCCAATTATCACCCACGGCATCTATTTGCAAGGTATTAGTTACGGCTGCGTTATAACCAAAATCAGGTTGTGTGAAAGTAAAAGTCATAACCTTTGACGTATCGGTAAGTTTTGTTTTATCCAATACTAATGTTGTTGCTGACGCGCTTAGGGCTCCTGGTTTACCCCCGTTCGTAGTTACCAAACTACCATCTTTTTTACAGGCCGATAGCATGAGCAGCCCAATGCTGCTCAATGCTAAAAATTTTGTTAATACTTTTTTCATTTTAATATTTTTATTGATTTTAACCTAAATCAGGTATTATAATCTGAATAATTTGAGCCTGTATTAATAACCGGCGTTTTGCTTTAAATTAGGATTAACCGCACGGTCCTGATCCGGAATTGCGTATAGGTTACGAAAATCCGGCACACTGGTTCCATTTTTCACCCCACCTTTAAATGGCCACAAATAAGCAGCGGTTGTAAACTTTCCATAACGGATAAGATCTGTGCGGCGGAAACCTTCCCAAAACAGCTCGCGGGCTCTTTCATCCAAAATAAAATCGGTAGTTAATTGGCCCGGGGTAATATTGCCGCTTGCGCTGCCTGAATAAGCACGTTTGCGTAAGGTATTAATATAGCTTAAAGCCGTTGCTGCATCACCGCCGGCGCCTCCTCTGGTAACAGCTTCAGCGTAAATAAGATATTGTTCAGCTAAACGGAAAATCGGCATATCAACGTCAGAGAAAGCTGTTGTGGAAGGTGCTGAACCATCAGCATTCACGTTTCTGAATTTAGTAATCGCATAGCCGTCATTAAATGAAGTTATATCATTAATAGCCAGGTTTTGCCCCTTTGTCCAGAATTCAGCCCTTGTATCAGGGTTTCCATTATTAGGAAATACATCCGATGTATTTGCCGGGAATAAACTAACCAGGCTGCTTGTTGTCCTGATCCCAGCCCACTGGCTATCCACGCCAAATAAAGTAGTGGGGATAGATCCGCCGCAAGCCGCATGGGTTAAAAAGGTTGTACCTCCGTAGCCCTGGGTTTTCGCACCATTATAGTTAATTGTCAAAATAAATTCATTGCTATTATTTTCGTTATCTGCGGTCATTAAGTTATCATACTTGTCTATAAGCGTATAACCACCGGTTTCTATAACTTTTTTGGCATAGGTAATTGCATCTGTATATCTATCAGCACCAGTGTATACCTTAGCATTTAAATAGATCCGTGATAACAATGCCCAGGCGGCAGCTTCGTCTGCGCGACCATATTCATTTGCTTTAGGTTTAACCAGTAGTGGATCAATAGCTTTTAGCTCGCCTTCAATATAATTAAAAAGTGTTTTACGATCAGTTTGCGGAGGAATTATCGAACCAACCGCATTAGCATCAGTTACAAACGGAGGATTGCCAAACAGGTCCATCATAACGGAATACTGGTAAGCGCGTAAAAAGCGGGCCTCGGCGCTGTAGTGGCGGATATTATCGGCATCAGCACCTGAAAAACCGCGTTTTGATATTTCGGCATCGGTAGACTGGCGGATAAAATCATTACACAAGGTTATTTGGTACATTGAGCGGTAATATAACCCGGTCATAACAACGTTTCCTGATGACCAGCTCATAGCGTGAAAATCAGGTACTCCAGGGTCGCCCCATCCAATTACTGCCTCATCTGTAGGTAGTTCCTGTGCGTACCAAAGTAAACGAAAGAAGTCTGACGTACCCTCATCTATTCCTTGTACATCTCCTTGTCCGGCTGGACCCTGGTTACCGGTAAGGGCCATACTTCCGTAAACTTTTGCTAACGATTCTTTATAACCGAGTGCGGTGCTGTACACCTTTTCAGAAGTTACCTGGTAGTTTGGTGCAAGAATTTTATTTTTATTGCACGATATTAATCCAACGCCTATAGTAGCGGTGACTAATAAAATTTTTAATGAATTCCTTTTCATATTAATTTCTTTAACAATGAATGTCTAATTATTTTACTGACAGATTTAAGCCTAACACGTACGTCCTTGGTCTTGGATAAAAGTTGTTATCCAAACCGTTTGAGATTTCAGGGTCAACGCCTTTGTACTGTGTGATAATAAATACATTCTGCACGTTTGCACTCATCCTTAAATCCCCGGCTCCGTTGAACACTTTGCCGAAGTTATATCCCAGGTGTATGTTATCCATCCTAAAAAACGAAGCATTCTGAACATAGTAATCTGATAATACATCTTTATCGCTATTACCGGTCAAACCGCTGGTTAATACACTGCTTGAGCCGTTATTGATTATACCTATAGGATTTAGGAAGTTACGCTGAACTCCGGTATTTGATGCTACGTTATTATAAACATAGTTACCCAGGCTGGCCCGTGCCACAAAACCTAAACTCCATTTTTGATATCTGAAATCGGAGCTTAAACCGAAATATGCTTTAGGATCGGGGCTATGATCATGAAGACGATCTTTATCATTTATTATACCATCCCCATTTTGGTCCACAAATACACCGTCAATAGGTTTTCCGTTTGCACCGTAAACCTGCTGATAATCGTAAAATGTATTACGTGCATAACCTGGCTGATCAATTTGGATAAAGTTACCGGTACCGCCAGAAATACCACCAACCTGGATCCCCGGATAATTTGGATTAGCTATGGTAGTTAAATTGGTAATGTTGTTTTTGTTGTAAGTAACATTAAAACCGGCTGACCATGAAATACTTTGCTGATCAATTATTTTCCCGGTAATGTTAAATTCAACGCCCTGATCGGTCATGTCACCAACGTTACCAACAATCTGATTGCTGAAATTGGTTCCCGCAGGCTGCCCGATAAGTACAAGCAGGTTCTTGGTTTTTCTGTAGTAATAATCAACCGAACCAGTTATCCTGTCGTTAAGAAAGCCAAAATCAACCCCGGCATTGCTTGAATTAGTTCTTTCCCAGGTTCTGCCAGGATAATACCCACCTGGTCTGTATAGCTGATAATACTTGTTATTGCCAAATTGATATTGAGCTGTTGATGTGCTCAGGCTATATTGCGACAAATACTCATAATCATTGATACCTTCCTGGTTACCTGTCTGTCCATATTCCAAACGTAATTTAAGCGTTGAAACAGTTGTATTGCCTTTCAGGAAATCCTCGTTATTAATTTTCCAGGCCAAAGCTACTGCAGGGAAATTTCCGGTACGGATCCCCGGGGCAAACTTGGTTGAAACATCGCTGCGCAAACTAGCTGTCAGGTAATATTTTTGATCATAATTATAATTTAACCTGCCATACAATGACGTTAATTGATACTCATTAATAAAATATGGATAATTAAATAATGAAGTATTGATAACGGTACCATCGCTAAAATGACTCAGGTAGTTAAAATTAACATCCTTAAAATCCTGCCATGAATAACCGGCTATTAAATCCACATGGCTTTTTATGCTTTTAATATCTTTGAAATAGCTTAAAAAACCTTCAAAAAGCTTATTTTGATTGGTTGATTTATACTGGCTGTTGGAACCGCTATGATAAGTACCATCTTGCAAAACGTCATAGTTGGTTGCAGCATCTGGTTGTATTACATCACGCCCTGTGCCTTTTGCACCATCGTATGATAAGTTTACATTAGCATGCAGATCGGGAAAAAAATGGAATTTGTAATCCATAGCCAGGCTGGCGATTGTGCGATAAACTGTGCTTCTATTATCCCTTTGCTCTAACATAGCCAAAGGGTTGCGCGGGGCTAATCCTTTAAGACCACTTGGCTTGCTACTTGTATCTCTCCATTGCCAGTAACCGCCATAAGGAGCAAATGCAGCATCGCTTGATCTAACCGGCACGGTTGGATTAAAGTTTACTGCAGAACCAATAACGCCACCTTCATCAGCAAATCTTTGTTTTGCTTCTACACCTTTTAAGTTAAAATTGATCTTTAAGTGATCGGTAAATAAACTGGGGCTAAGGTTAATATTGCCGGTATACCGTTGCAATGAGGTTGTTTTTAAGATCCCGTTCTGATCTGTATATCCAACAGAAACACGGTACGGTAACTTACCGGTAGTACCCGAAACGCTTAAATTGTTGTCGGTGCTTATTGCAGTCTGGTAAATTTCTTTCTGCCAGTCGGTGTTGGCATTCCCCATTAATTTAACATACCTCTTGTCAGAAGTAGTATCGTTTGCATTTATATAAGTACGGTATTGGGATGGCGAAAGCACAGGTGCTTCTTTGGTTAATTTTGAAACAGAAAGTTGTGTGCTGAAATCAATAACAGGTTTGCCCGATTTGCCTTTTTTTGTGGTTATGATGATTACACCATTTGAAGCCCTGTTACCATAAATAGCAGCAGCAGAAGCATCCTTCAATATGGAGAAACTTTCGATATCGTTAGGGTTAATTAAGCTTAACGGATCAGAAATACCGGAAATTTTTACTGTGCCATCAGGATTCTTTGATTCAGCAAGCGGAACCCCGTCAAGGATAACCAGGGGCGCATTGCTTCCGTTCACCGATGCACCACCACGAATGCGGATAGTACTACCTGACCCGGGAGCCCCACTGTTTGATATAATGGAAACCCCGGCAACTTTACCCTGGATTAATTGTTCGGGGGTGGTTACAGCACCCTGGTTAAAATCTTTTGCAGTAACAGTTGCAATTGAACCGGTAAGGTCCTTACTTTTTTGCGTACCATATCCAATAACCACTACTTCGTTCAAACTGGTATTTTGTGGTTTTAAAGCAAAATCAACGGTAATTACTGAATTGCTTACGGTTACAGGTTTTTGAAAGGCTATGTAGCCTAAAAATTTGGCAGTAATTGAATAATTGCCGGGTTTTAAACCGGTAATGTTATAATTGCCATTAGCATCGGTGGTTGCCCCCAAATTGGTTCCATCAATGCTAACGGATGCTCCGGGCAGGGCAAGATTGGTTTCATCAATCACCTTACCTTTTATGCCGCCTGTTTGCGCAAATGCAATAACTGACATCATCAGAAATGCGCACAGGAGTACATACTTTTTTGAGTAATTTTTTCTCATATACTTCTTAGTTTTTTAAATTAAAAAAGGGCATTATATGCCGGGTACAATTGGTTTGTTATTTTTGCTGAAACAGCACGTTTCTAATTTACACTTAGAAGTAATAAATGCAAATATTATGTAAAAGATAATTTTAATGAGTTTTATTATGGTTGATTTAACCTTAAAGAAACAGTAAAATAAGAGTTTTTGCTTTGACAATATTTAAAATTTTACCTATAATTTTGTAAGAAAACGTAGTTTTAAACCCGGTTAAGTGTAAAAATTACACAATTAACAATTTTACTAATATGAAACAGATTTCCGGGAACGTTCCCGGAAAACAACTGTTGACAATACAATTAATAATGAAGAAAAAAAATATTTTCTGCGCGTTTTTGCTTTTGGGCCAAAGTTTTTTGTTACTCGGGCAGCAAAAAATAGCCTTTAAAACAGGTAATTTAAGCCCTTTAAAACAGGCTGATAAGCACCTTTTTTTAGCAGGCGATTTTAACGGTTGGAACCCTGCTGATAAAGCCTGGGAAATGGCCCCGGATGGCGCAGGATCTTACCACCTTTTAAAGGATTTACCAAAGGGTATTTACCACTTTAAAATAACCCGCGGCAACTGGAAAACAGTTGAATGCACCGGGCTTGGCAAACCTATTGACAACCGCAGTGTTACCATTTTAAATGATACAGCAATAGTAATGAATGTTGAAGGCTGGCAGGATAATTTTGCAGCGCAACCTATGGCGCATACTGCAAGTCCGCAGGTGCATATTATCAGTGAAAAATTTGAAATGCCGCAATTGGGGAGGGAACGAAGGGTATGGATCTATTTACCGGCCGGTTATCAATCATCAAAAAAGAAATTCCCGGTAATATATATGCACGATGGGCAAAACCTGTTTGATAATTATACTTCGGGCTATGGCGAATGGGGGATTGATGAAATACTCGACAAGCTTGCCGGTGAAAAGGAATGTATTGTGGTTGGGATTGACCATGGCGGTGATTACCGGATAACGGAATATGATCCTTATGATTCAAAATACGGAAAGGGCAGAGGAGATGATTATGTTGATTTTATGGTGAAAACTCTTAAACCATATATTGACAAGCATTATCGCACCAAAAGTGATCCTGCCAATACAACTGTTGCTGGCAGCTCAATGGGCGGACTGATCTCCATGTATGCTGCTCTAAAATACCCGGATGTATTTGGAAATGCAGGCATATTTTCGCCGGCATTTTGGATAGCACCAGAAATTTATCAATACGCACAGCAACAAAAATTACCGGCGAAATCAAGATTCTATTTTGTTTGCGGTGATGCCGAAAGTGACAGTATGGTGGCTGATATGCAAAAAATGGCAGGGATCATCCATAATAAAATAGCTAATGCGAAAAACTCACCCGTCGTAATTATAAAGGGTGCCAGCCATAACGAAAAACAATGGAGCGGTGATTTTTCGGGGTTTTATGAGTGGCTGGTGAAGTAGTGGGAAGGTCCGGAAGTCCGGAAGTCCGGAAGTCCGAAAGTCGGAAAGTCGGAAAGTCCGAAAGAAGGAAGAAGATTCCACACGTTAGCATTAGATATCAACATGCTTTTTATCTTTCGGACTTCCGGACTTTCCCGACTTTCGGACTCAATCAATCAATCCGCATTCAACATTTCGCACTCCGCATTAAATTCGCACATCCGCACATTCAAAATTCGCACATCAATCCCCATCCTGCGTGGTAAACAAATACGTTTCCGTATTTCGCACCGGCAGATCAGATATTGCTCCACGGTTTAGCTGCCACCAGAAAGCTTGTCTCGGTTTTTCCCGATTGCCGATCTCGTTCATGGAATCAGCATCATACAAGCGGCCGTTTACCATTACGTATTTTATTTTTTCGCTGTTGTGAATATCATCCAGCGGGTTGTCATTTAATACGATCAGATCAGCCAGTTTGCCCAGCTCTAACGAACCGATCTCTTTATCCATGCCTAAGTAGGAGGCCCCGTTAATAGTGGCGCAACGGATGGCCTGCATAGGTGTCATTCCACCCTGCGTAAGCATCCAAAGTTCCCAATGCGCACCAAGGCCCTGTAACTGGCCATGAGCGCCTAAATTAACTTTTGTACCGCCGTCTGCAATCTGCTTTACATATTTTGATACCTGGATATGGCCATAATCACCGTATTCAGATGTGCTCCTGCGTCTTGACCGGGCATCAACCAGGCTTTGCGGCGTAAAGTTCAGCAGGTGCTCATTTTTCCAGACCTCGGTACGGTCATACCAAAAGTTTTCGCCAAACTGGGTTCCATAACTTACAATAAGGGTGGGGGTATAGCCGGATTTGCTGGCATTCCACAACGTTTTTACATCCTTATAAACAGGCCAAACAGGTATATTATGTTCAATGCCGGTATGCCCGTCTAAAATCATATTCATATTGGTGAAAAATGTTGAGCCACCTTCAGGTACCACTTCCATTTGCAGCTGGCGCGCAGCTTCAATAATCTGCTGGCGTTGCTCACGACGGGGCTGGTTATAGCTTTTTACCGAGAACGCTCCTACAGCTTTTAACCTGCGGATATTTGAAAGCGCATCATCAAAGCTGTTTATCACCGCTTTAAAGTCGCCGTCGGCGCCATATAATATCGTACCTGTTGAATATACCCTGGGGCCAACCATGTTGCCGGCTTTTAGCATTTCGTTCTGGCTAAAAACCATCTCTGTATTGCTCGACGGATCATGAGCCGTAGTTACACCAAAAGCCAGGTTTGCATAATACCGCCAATCCTGCTGCGGTGAGATCCCATAAGGAATGGTGCCCAAAATCACGTGCACTTCAACAATGACCGGCATAATAGTTTTACATGTCAGATCATAAACAATG
>JAQBOS010000170.1 GCA_028287925.1 Mucilaginibacter sp.
CGATTCGACTTTTTGATGGCCTCAATTACCGGGATCGCCAAAAGAGCATCATCAGCATAATAAATAATAGTCTTTTTTATATTGCCCTTTACATCGGCAGTAAATTTAAACATAACCACACCGACAGCCTTTTTCTGAATAATATCCTGCGAAACAACCAGGCTGTCTTTAAAAAACTTGATCATTGCATCCTTCCCGCCCTGGAAAGGAAAAGCGATTTCTTCCTGTGCAAAGCAGCTAACGGATATTAATAGAGCTATTATTGATAACGTGATTCTTTTCATTTTATAATTAACATAGTAAACAAACGACAGAGCAGATAGCCGATCTCTTTTAACCCAATCAACTTAATCTAACTCAATCAACCAAAACCTAATCCCTTGGTTCCCTCTTGCTGCCGGTATAAAGCTCATATTCTAATAAGCGGCAGTCAAGCTTACCATTGTAAAACTCAATTTTGCGCGATGCCCGTAAGCCAATTACCTTCGCAAGGTCGGGGTTGCCGGTAAAAACATAACCACGATAGCCCAGGCACTCCTTTTTCATAAAATCGCCCATTCGCTTATAAGTAGCTTCCAGTTTGGTATGCACACCAAGGCGCTCACCATATTCAGGATTAAACATTATAATGCCCGGCTCTTCCGGTACCGGCGTATCTGCAAAGTCACAAACGCTAAAATCAATCAAATGTTCTACCCCGGCTGTTTTTGCATTTTTTTGTGCGATGTCAACCGCATCTTCTGATATATCAGTAGCGATGATTTTAAAACCGGTTTCCTTTTTAGCTTTATCCTTTAGCTTTCTGCGTTCGGTAAAAAACACGGTTTCGTCATAACCCATTATATGCATAAAGCCATAATTCATCCTGAACAGGCCCGGGCATTTATCAGTAGCCAGCAAAGCGGCTTCAATAGCCAGCGTGCCCGACCCGCACATGGGGTTTATAAAAGTGCTTTTCCTGTCCCAATGGGTAGCCATAATGGTTGATGTAGCCAAAGCCTCAAGCATGGGCGCCTTTCCCGGTATTTTACGATAGCTGTGTTTGGCCAGTGTTTCGCCCGAGGTATCTAAAAATATATCGGCCTCGTTATCCTGCCAGTACAGGTGAACCACTGTTTTATTTGATTCGGCGCCCGAGTTTGGCCTTTGTCCTTTTACAGATTTTATCCTGTCGGCAATAGCATCCTTAACTTTTACGTTTGCAAAAAGCGGGGTAAGTATGTGCTCATTATTTACATTTGATGTAACGGAGAAATAGCCGCTAAAATCAATAAGGTTTTCCCACTCTATCTCAACCAGCTCATCATAAAGCTGTTTGGGGTCATCGGCATTAAAGCTTTTAATTAAATAGAGTACCTGGCTGGCGCAGCGTAAATTTAAATTTAACGCTATACAGTCGGTAACGGTGCCCAAAAGCTCAACGCCGGTTTGAAAAACACGGACAGGCTTAAAACCCAGGTCTTCAACCTCCTGTTGCAGGTAAGCTGACAGCCTTTTATTACAGGTTATTATAATTTTATTTTCAGTGTGGAAAACTTGCATGATATTTTGCGAATTTATGAATTAAATACGCCCGATTTTATTTCTTATCTATTAACTTTACATTTTTAATTTTGAAACTATGGAAATTAAGGGTAAGGTACATGAAGTGTCTCCAACCGTACAGGTTACAGACTCACTTAAAAAAAGAGAACTGATTATTGAATATATCGAAAATCCGCAATATCCGGAATATTTAAAATTCGAAGCAATACAGGACCGTTGCAATTTATTAGACAACACAAAGGTTGGTGATGATGTTGAAGTTTTCTTCAATTTGAAAGGCCGCCCGTGGACTGATAAAACCGGCAAGAAAAGCTATTTCAATTCCATGCAGCTTTGGAAAATTAACGTTTTAGCAGGCGCAGGCGCTGCCACAACACCAGAATATGCACCACCGGCTGATATCAGCTCAACACCTGATGAGGACGATTTGCCTTTTTAGTGATGAAAGTTTGCAGTTGCCGGTAGGCAGTTTGCAGTAGCAAAAAGAATAAAGAAAAAGCCATTTCAAATCGAAATGGCTTTTTCTTTGTTTGAAAATATTCCGCAGGTAAACACATTATCCACCGGGCAACTGCCCACTGAAAACTGCTTACTGCCAACTCCTAAATTATTCCTCCTTCATTATCCTTTTTAAAGCAATGCTTTTACCTTGTTTTATTTGCAGGTAGTAAATACCGTTTAAGCCCAAGGCAAAGCTTTTGCTAAAGCTGCCGTTTAGGGCTTTTTCACTCCAAAGAAATTTGCCTTCGCTGTCGCTCAGCTTAACTTCGGCAGGCGCCTTTGAAAGCAGGTTAAACATCAGTAAAACTTTACCGCTCGAAAATTGCGGTACAAGGTTCAGGTCTTTAATTTCAAATTTTGGCCCTTCAACATAAGGCATCCTTTTCAGGTCATCATCCGAAGCTTCTGATACGCGGAAACTAATATGGGTGCTAACACCATCGTTATCTGTATTTACATACTCAAAGTTCTGGGTGTTTTTTTTGTCGAACCTTCCTATCGGGCGTTCAAATCTTCTCTCTCTCATTTCCGTTTTGTCAGCACCACCTTCGTCCTGGCGATAGTTAAACACCATTTCCCTGTTCATCTTTTTCATTTTGCCGGGCTTCAGCTCATCGCCGCCAAGGGTATCTCTCCGTTTAAAAGTAAAAACACGGCGGTCATTATTGTTTTGCCTGAATTCTTTAACGGGACTTTTAGGTAGATTGTTAATATCAGTTAACGCATCCTGCCTGTCGGCGGCAGAAAGCTCTTTTATGTTTTTACCATTTATAGTAGTGTCGCCATTTGTTATCCTTATGTCCATATCTTTTTGCGTTTTAATTTGCGCAAGCAATACAGGCGGAAGGCCAAGTATCATCACTAAACTAAAAGAAAAAATAAATTCGAATCCGGGTTTTACTAAAAGCTTTTTCATTGTGGGGTATGTTTGTTTAAAGTTAATTAACTTTAATGGAGTTTTAATATTGCGTGCTCACATCAAAGTTACAGTAGCCAGGTTTATTTGCTTGTCAAATTTAAACAAACAACTATATTTCAAGGCGTTAAATCTTGAATATTAATTGTTAAAATTTGTTAAAAGCAAAATATGTAGGCTTATTTAAAATATTTTTGTTTTTTACGATGAGAAAAAGAAGTATAGCACTTATTATCGGGTTGATGAGTTTTGCGCTTTTGGGTGTAATAACTATGCAATTATACTTTTTAAATCAATCCTACCAGCTGCAGTCTGAGTTATTTGACCGCTCGGTAAATGAGGCGCTTAATAATGTGGTGGCAAGGGTTACCCGGCACGATGCATTAAACTTTTTAAATTCAAAAACCAAGCTTCACAATACGGCTATTACAGCCTGGAAAAGCAAGGCTGTTGATGATAATGGAAACATTAATAATAATTTAACAAAAACCATTTCAAAAAAGAAGCTTACCTATCGCCAAAAAAAATTAGCCCTATTGCGCGATAGCCTGCGCAGGCTTATCCTTAATAAAAAAATGGATGAAGAATTTACCAGGCTTACTCATGACGGCAAATTTGACCTCCAGTTTCGCTTTGAGGAATATACAGATGAGCTTGGCATTACCCATCAGCGCATAACCCCCGAACTTGTAAAAAACCCGCAAGCTTCTCAGAAACGAAAACTACATAAGTATGATACGGTGAAGTATTTATACAGCGATCCTCAATTTGGCAAGCAGGTAATTTCTGTTCCCCATTTAAATGAAGAATGGGCGCGTGTACAGGAGCGAAAACTGAAGGAAAAACAGCTGAATGAAATAAGGAAATTATTAGAGAACGACTCACTGCAAAACACACCGCAAAATAACAGTAAAACAACGGTAATTGCTAACCTGGCCGAAGAGTATGGCAAATATGGCGAACCATTAAAATTACGCCTTGATCCATACTGGATTGATACCCTGCTTAGATTTGAGCTGCGTAACAAAGGCATTAATCTGCCCTTTAGCTATGAGGTTACCCTGGCCAATAAAGACTCGCTTATTTTTTCAAAGGCAAATGATCTTTCCGGCGTTAAGCCAACATTTACGGATATAAATATTTACCAAACCGCTATATTCAGTAAGGATGTGATCAATGATCCAGGGCTTATCAGGCTTGCTTTCCCGCAAAGAAACATCCTGCTGTTAAACAAGATGGTGGCTTCATTGGCTACTACCGGCGGATTGCTGCTGGTATTGATATTTTGTTTTGGGTACACTATCTTCTCTATCCTTAAACAAAAAAAGGTGGCTGAAATGAAAACCGATTTCATTAATAACATGACACATGAGTTCAAAACTCCGGTATCAACCATTATGATTGCCAGCGAGGCCCTTAAGGATAACGAAATTGCACAGGATAGAAGCCGGGTTGCCCGCCTTGCAAATATTATTTACGAGGAGAACGAACGCTTAGGCAGCCATATTGAAAGGGTGTTGAACATTGCCCGGATTGAGAAGAACGATTTTAAGCTGGAAAAAAGACCGCTTGATGTTAATGAAATGATTGCCGTAGTGGTTGATAGCATGGGGCTTAAGCTTCAAAAAAACAATGCTGTTATTGCTTTACAGCTTGATGCCGAAAATGCAATTATTAGTGCCGACGAGCTCCATTTTTCTAACGTGATCTATAACCTGGTCGACAATGCTATTAAATATAGCGTTAACAGCCCTGATATAACTATCAGCACACTTAACAAAAACGGGCAGGTGGTTATTAAAGTGGCCGATAAGGGTGTAGGCATGAGCCGCGACCAGCAAACCAAGATCTTTGAACAATTTTATCGCATCCCTACAGGTAACCTGCATGATGTTAAAGGCTTCGGCCTGGGCTTAAGCTATGTAAACACAGTAGTAAAACGACTTAACGGAATCATCAGCGTAAAATCTGAAAAAGAAAAAGGATCGGAATTTGAGCTGAAATTCCAGCTGGCGTAGGGAGGGATTTCGGAAGTCGGAATTTCGATTTCGGATTTTGAAGAAAAGAATAATCTCAAAGAGCGAAGTTAAAGTCTCCCCTACCGGGGGAGATTTAGAGGGGGCTTAATGTTGGATTTTAAAACGGGTAAGACGCTCAAATAAAGTATACTACTAATAACCTTAAAATAATACTCTTTCCGGCTTTCCGGACTACAAAAAACATCATGAAAAAAATACTACTGGTTGAGGACGATCCGAATTTAGGCTTACTGTTACAGGATTACCTGCAGTTGAAGGGAAAGTTTGATGTTATTTTGTGTAAAGATGGCGAGGAGGGTTTGCGCACTTTTACCAAACACACTTTCGATCTGCTGATCCTGGATGTGATGATGCCCAAAAAAGATGGCTTTACTTTGGGTAAGGATATCAGGAAAATTAATGCCCATGTGCCAATAATTTTTGCAACGGCAAAGGGGATGATAGAAGATAAAACCATGGCCTTTAACTTAGGCGGCGACGATTATATTACCAAACCTTTCCGCATTGAAGAGCTATTACTCCGTATAAATGCGTTGCTTAAAAGAACCAGCAATTCAGAGAAACACGAAGAAGAAAAACAAACCAGGTTTAAGCTGGGCCACTATACGTTTGATTATACCTCGCAGATCATAACTATTGGCGAAACACAGCAAAAACTCTCAACCAAAGAAGCCGAGCTGCTGCGCCTGCTTTGCATCCGCAAAAACGAAGTGCTTACCCGCGAAGAAGCATTGTTGAACATCTGGCATGATGATAACTACTTTAACGGCCGCAGCATGGATGTTTTTTTAAGTAAGATCAGGAAATATTTAAAAGATGATCCGTCGGTTGAGATTATTAATGTGCATGGAAGGGGATATAAGCTGCTGATAAATTAAGAAAATAGAATCAGGAATTCAAGAGTCAGGAATCAAGTGTATATAAACTTACGAAGTTTTGAAAACTTCGTAAGTTTTAAGGTCATTTTCTTCCTCTCA
>JAQBOS010000176.1 GCA_028287925.1 Mucilaginibacter sp.
TTGACCGCGCGGGAAAAGAGATAACGGCAAAATTTCACCCGGAAGGAAGCCATTCATTAACTGATGACCTTTACGATAGCTGGATAGATGCAAACCGCGCCGCGGTAACCGAAAAAAGCAAAGGCCGGATAGCATATTCATACATGAAAGATATGGGTAGTGGCTCGCTGGAAACATTTTTGGAAGATATGGTTGATGATGCCTATAAAAAGGATGCGCTGATATTGGACCTGCGTTACAATACCGGTGGTAATGTGCACGATGCAGTGCTCAGGTTTTTATCGCAAAAGCCATACCTGCAATGGCAATACCGCGGCGGGAAGAAAAGTCCGCAGCCAAATTTTGCCCCGGCAGGAAAGCCGATAACGCTTTTGATAAATGAGCAGACCCTGAGTGATGGCGAAATGACAGCACAGGGCTTTAAAACGTTGGGTCTGGGCAAGATAATAGGTACAGAAACCTACCGCTGGATAATTTTCACCAGTGGCAAAGGCCTGGTTGACGGCTCATTTTACCGCATTCCGGCATGGGGCTGTTTTACTTTGGATGGGAAGGATATAGAGAAAAATGGCGTGAGCCCGGATATTTATGTGAAAACCAGTTTTACAGACAGATTGGAAAATAAAGATCCGCAGCTTGACAGGGCAATTGAGGAGATAATGAAGGAATTGAAATGACCGGGATTTAAGGATTTAAGAGATTAAAAGGAGATGAACGCGTAAATGCACGGTGATGAGGTTGCCGCGCGTCGCCTGCAATAACAACTATTTTATTTTTTTCATATTTATCTTATCATCCTAATAATCTTATAAATCTTAGTTTAAAAATCCCTCAAATCCCTAAATCCCGGTTATATTTGCCTCATGGAACTTCACCTTTTTGACAAACAGGTTTATACTAACCGCAGACAGGTTTTAAAAAAAAATATTGGTCATGACGGCATCATCCTGTTAATGGGTAACGAGGATAGCAGCATGAATTATAAGGACAATACCTACCTGTTCAGGCAGGATAGCAGCTTTCTTTATTATTTTGGGCTGGATACTCACGGTTTGGCAGCTATCATTGATACCGATACCGGCGAGGAAGTGATCTTCGGCAATGAGCTGACAATTGATGATATTGTTTGGACAGGCACCCTGCCAACAGTAAGTGAAATGGCAGGCATGGTTGGCGTTACGGAAACCAAACCTTACGACCAGGTAACCCATTACATCCATAAAGCAATTACATCGGGCAGGCAGGTTCATATTTTGCCGCCTTATCGCCCTGAAAATAAAATTAAGCTGGCAGCGTGGTTAAACACCAGCCTGGCTGATATTGCCAGATACGTTTCAGTAAAGCTGATAAAAGCGGTAATTGCCCAGCGCGTAATAAAAACGCCGCTTGAAGTGGCTGAACTGGAAAAAGCGGTAAACATTAGTGTTGATATGGAACTGGCGGTTATAAAACATACCCGCCCCGGCATTAAGGAATATGAGCTGGTTGCCAAAGCTCACGAAGTTGCCATTGCAAACAACGCGCATTTAGGCTACCCGGCTATAATTACTACCTACGGACAAACTCTCCATACGCATTATTACGGCAATACTTTGCAAGAAGGCCGGATGGTTTTAAGCGATATTGGCGCTGAAAATGCCATGCATTATGGCGGTGACCTTACCCGTACTTTCCCGGTGGGTAAAAGCTTTACCAGCAGACAAAAGGAGTTATATAATGTGGTGCTGAACTCCATGGATCACGCCATCAATATCCTAAAGCCTGGTGTACGCTATAAGGATATTCACCTTGCGGCTTGCCAGAAACTGGTTGAAGGGTTAACTGATGTCGGGATTATGAAAGGGGATGCTGCCGAAGCTGTTGAAGCAGGTGCGCATACCATGTTCTTTCAATGCGGACTGGGCCATATGCTGGGGATGGATACGCATGATATGGAAGATCTTGGTGAGCAATATGTTGGCTACACCGACACGCTGAAAAAAGAAACCTCCATTTTCGGGCTTAAATCATTGCGCCTGGGCCGAGAGCTGGAAGCTGGTTTTGTGCTCACCGTTGAGCCGGGCATTTACATTATTCCTGAGTTGATTGATCGCTGGCAAGCCGAAAATAAGTATGACGATTTTATTAACTACGATGTACTGAATACCTACCGTGATTTTGGCGGGATAAGGATTGAGGACAACTTTTTAATAACCGATACCGGCAGTAAACTGCTTGGTAAATATTTACCGAAGACGTTGGAGGAGATAGAAGCTTTAAAAAATTAACACCCCTTTTGTCATTGCGAACGAGGTACTAGTGAAGCAACCTCGTAGCTATACAGAGCGAATAGAACAGTGTAGAACTTGCAATGCGTAAATGCATAGCTACGAGGTTGCCGCGCTATCGCTCGCAATGACATAGTTTAATAATAGTAAAAGAAGTTGTTACCCTAACGCCCGTTCAAGCGTCCACGCTTGAATGATAACCATTGTAAGCGTCTACGCTTACGTGAAAATGATTGTGAGTGTGGACACTCACTATTTCTTGCATTCAAGCGTGGACGCTTGAACGGGCGGCGTGTTATTATTTCTTTACCAAATACTTCACCTGTAATTTTTTCACAAAGCGTAATCCACGGGTTAAAAGGCTGCCTTTGCGGTTTTTGAGGAAATGCCTGATTGCAGCATAAGCTTGCTGGTCCTCTTTAATTTCGGTGGGGAAATGTTTTATGGCAGCTTTAGCTATGCGCACCTGGTACATATTCTCTTTGTTTGAATGCACGCCGCTTCCATCATTACCAATGTTTTGAATAAGGGAGGTGGACGGGTTTAAAGTTAAGCCGCCTTTTAAAAATATAGAAGCATACCAGCGGATGGCCCATGAATCGTTTTTGCCCGCCTTAAATCCAATCAGCTGTTTCCAGAAATTCATGGTGCCGTTAATAGAAAATTGGTCGGTTTTATGTTTGTCGAACTGGTTAAGCAGCATATCAACATCGTCCTCAAAATCTTTCCATGCACGGGCCCAGGTTGCCCAGCCCCAGCTGGTTGCTGCGCGGAAGAAGAAGGTTTGAGGCAGCTTTTTATCAGCCAGCTCATACATATAGGCGCCAATGTGCATTACTTTTTCTTCGGTGACATAACGGGTTAAGGCTTCGTTAAAATATTGAAGGGTATGGGGCGACGAAAGCAGGTCGTCCTCAAAAACAATGATCTTGCCGTATTCATTAACCAGTTGCGTAACGCCGCTGATGATGGAATTTGCAAGCCCCAGGTTTTCTTTGCGAAGAATTATTTTAACTGATTTAAAGCCCGATGCCTCTTTGATCAGCTGCCTTACCTGTTCCACTTTTGCCTTGTCATCATCCGTTTTTGGCGCATCCGAAAATATGAACAGCCGTGACTCATCCGCCAGTAAATTTTTTTGCAAATAATTTAAAGTGCGGCGCGTATGTTCGGGCCGGTTGTAAACAAAAAGGGCTATCGGGGCAAGGTTTTGCATTTATATTGGCAGATCAGAATATTTCGAGATGTTGGTCGGCTTTTTTACAAAGAACGGTATAGGCGTTTGCTAATTGTTCATTCAGCTTTTTACCGAAAATTTTCCCAAGGCTATTTTTAACAGTATACTCCGCGGTGATCTTCAGATCAGTAATAACGCTTTTTGATTTCTTTTGGTTGATATAGGTGTTAAAGCGGGTTACCTCCGGTTCGATCATCGATGTCAAATCATCTTCAACAACAAAACCTTCGGTACTTAATAAGTAGCGCAGCGAGGTTGGGGTGTAAACATTGATATGCCCGTAAGCAAGAAAATGTTTAATCCTCGTATCAACCCCCGCACGGTAATCTAAAGGCACCTCAATTACATAATTGCGGGATACCCGTTTCAGCTCGCGCAGCAAAATGCGCTCATGCTCCACATGCTCCAATACATGCGAAAGAATAATAAGATCGAAACTATTATCGGCAAATGGCAGCTTATAGCCATCAAATAACTGAACCGATTTAAGATCTTTTATGTTCCGGGTTTTGATATGCTCAACACCGCTTTCGGAGATTTCTACCGCATGGTATTCAGGGGCAAAATCCTGGTCGGCAAGGAGCTTTAAAATGCTGCCATCTCCTGCGCCTACTTCCAGTACTTTTTTAAAGATGCGGCCCCGGCAAACATCAATAATATGCTGTGCCTTGTATTTAGCGCCAAGCATCCGCCATGCCTCGTCGTGCTTTTGATAAAATTCGTCGTACGCAGTTTTAACATTATCGCTGATGGCAGATTGTTGCATGGTATTGCTTAATTGTTCAGAGTTCAAATTTAGACTATTCGGCAATTAAAATGGGTAAAGTTTTATTTATTTCTTAAACTCAATTTAACGATGCAATCACCAAAAAACATTCCTGTCTCTGTGTCACTTTGCGGATCTCCGCGGACTTTGCGGTTAACTTTTTACCACGGAGTTCACAAAGTAGCCACGGAGAGCACTGAGAAAAAATATTGTTTATAGATTTATTTGAGATCAGCTTAAAATTTCGGACAAACAGCAGCCGGATTAATAGGGCTTTTACGGAAAACATAAACCAATGAAAGCTCAAAGCCGCCTTGTCCGTTTGTTGCACTTTTCAGGGCCGATGTATTAAAATCATAGCTTACACCTATCACCAGGTTTTTAAGATGATAGCCCACATCGGCAACTGCAGCATCGCCAATGCGGTACATGCCGCCGAGGATCAGTCCATTATCATCCTCAAATTTTAATTCGGAGTAAACGCCTAATGCTTTTACCGTATTTGTTTGCTGGCTGATATAAATAGCATGGGGTATCACATCCCAGTCATCAGAAGCCTTGATCTTAACACCCGCATGAGCGGTAAAACGAACAGGCAGCCTGCTTTGTATGGCCCCGGTTGTAAACGGGTCTTTTGGCGAGGTAAGGTGTGCAACGCTTAAGCCGGCAAACATATTTGCTGTGTGGATAGGGTCGCCGTCATAATAAAATATGCCTGCGCTGGCATCAAACACGGTTGCGCTGGTTGTT
>JAQBOS010000355.1 GCA_028287925.1 Mucilaginibacter sp.
GCCCTGCAGACGGGAAAGTGGTGGTGATTGAAGAAACGGTAGAAACAGAATTTTTGAAAGATAAAAGGATCCAGCTTTCGGTTTTCATGTCGCCAATAAATGTACACATAAACCGGAACCCTATAGCTGGTGTAGTTAAATATTTTAAATACAATCCGGGTAAATACCTGGTAGCCTGGCACCCGAAATCATCAACCGAAAATGAGCGGACCACCATAGCTATTGAGAACAAGGAGGGTGTAACAGTACTTTTCCGCCAGATTGCAGGCGCGCTTGCCCGCCGCATTGTATGGTATGTAAAAGAAGGCGATGTGGTTGAGCAGGGTGCGCAGTTTGGCTTTATAAAGTTCGGATCGCGCGTTGACGTATTTTTACCATTGGGAACAGAGATAAAAGTTGAGTTTGGCCAGGTAGTAAAAGGCGGCAGTACAATACTGGCCGAACTGGCTGAAAAGCCGGCGCCAATTAAAGCCGAGCCCGTTAAAGAAAAAGCTGAAGCGGGAGATGCCTTTGAAACGGTGAAAGCTGCAAGGCCGGTGAAAAATACAATAAAGAAAAAGGCGTAAAGGTTTTGAACCCTGATGGCTGTATAACAAAAATGCCCGGAAAAATCCGGGCATTTTTGTTATGGTGTTTTTTAAACTCTCCTTTTAGGGGGTCAGGGGGCTATCTTCCTTTCTTTGCAGCCGGGAATTTCATTTTATATTCAACATCAACTATTCCTTTTGAAATATCGGTTAGTTTTTTCTCTAACAGGCGTTTGCGGAGCGGGCTTAGCTTATCGGTAAACAACTTGCCTTCAATATGGTCATACTCATGCTGGATAACACGCGCGGCCATGCCTGAAAACGTTTCT
This sequence comes from Mucilaginibacter sp., assembly GCA_028287925.1. Taxonomy (GTDB): domain Bacteria; phylum Bacteroidota; class Bacteroidia; order Sphingobacteriales; family Sphingobacteriaceae; genus Mucilaginibacter. The sequence continues at coordinate 857 of JAQBOS010000355.1, forward strand.
TCATAGTGTTTCCAGTTTTCATCGTAATATGAAATTTTTATGGTTGGCTTGCGGTAAACATCTTCCCTTATATCGGGGATACTAAGGCAGCCTTCGTTAAACGCCCATTCTTCGCCGGTTTCCTCTAAAATAGTGGCATTTATAAAAGCCTTTTTAAAGTCTTTTAATTTAGGATCATCGTCGGCAAACGTTGATACATCAACCACAAACAAACGCATGGAAAAGCCAACCTGCGGAGCCGCTAAACCTACTCCGTGAGCGCCATACATGGTTTCGTACATGTTTTCAACTAACTCTTTTATATGCGGATATTCATCCGGCTCAATGGCTGTCGCTTTTCTTCTTAAAACAGGATCGCCGTATGCTATAATAGGAAATTTCATTGTGCAAAAATACGGCTTTATTGCTTAGGCTCAAATAGTAAGGTTATCATCCTGTCATTATCAAAAATTTCATTGCTTATTTCTAACAATTGATCGGCTGTTACCGCATTAATTTTGTCGAATACCTCCTGCAGTGTATCCACATAATTAAAATCAAGCAGGCTTTTAGCCATGGATATGATCAGGCTCATCCGGTTTTCTTCGGCTAAGGCTATCTGGCCAATAAATTTTTCTTTGGCCTGGTGTAATTGCAGCGTGCCTAATTTGTTATCGCGCAGTTTTTTTAATTCCTTATGGATCAGCCTGGTTGCTTTTTCAGCTTTTTCGCTATCGGTTCCAAAATAAACGGAGAAAATCCCCGTGTCGGTTAACGAGGTATAGTTTGATTCAACAGTATAAGCTATGCCATGTTTCTCCCTTATTTCAAGATTCAATCTGCTGCTCATCCCCATGCCGCCCAGCAGGTTATTTAAAAGCAGTAAGCCATTTTTATACTCATGGGCTGACGGATAGGCCCGGCTGCCAATAATGCAATGTGTTTGCGAGATGGGCTTGGTGATAACACTTTTTGTTGAAAGGATCTCTGCGGGTGCAATCCGGTGTTTTTTTGAATGGTTTGCCGGGATAGCGCCAAAATATTTTTCAGCGAGCTTAATTACTTTTTTAAAATCATAATCGCCAAAAACGGCAAAAATCATTTCTGAAGTATTATAATTTGCAGCAATAAACTGGTTGATATCTGCGCTGTTCAATTTGGCAACAGTTTCCGGTGTGCCTAAAATATTGTTACCTATCGGGTGGCCTTTAAACAATAATTCCTCAAAATCATCCTGGATAGCCTCCTCAGGCTGATCAAGGTAAGAAGAGATCTCATCAAGTATTACTCCCCTTTCTTTTTCCTGCTCATCTTCCGGAAAGGTGGAATGAAATAAAATATCCTCAAAAAGGTCAATAGTACGTTCCAAATGCTGGTTTAACAGCGATGCATGGATACAGGTATACTCTTTGGTTGTATAAGCATTAAGGTCGGCCCCTACAAGCTCAAGGCGGTTCAGGATCTGGTTAGTGCTGCGCCTTTCAGTTTCCTTAAACAGTAAATGTTCAATAAAATGAGCCAGACCGGTCTGGTGTTCTGTTTCATCGCGCGAGCCTGCATTAACAATAAAACAGCAATGCGTTATTGTTGATGTCGCATGTTTATAAAGTATCCTGATGCCGTTGGATAACGTGTGAACCTGGTAATCCGTCATGATTGAGGCGCAAAGATAGGGTTTAAGTCGGAAAAGTCCGAAAGTCGGGAAAGTCCGGAAGAAAAAGCCAAATTATTGATGGTTATTAAATAGCGATAGGATAAAGCCCCTCAAATACTGTAACATGTTCATCATTTTTCTTCCGGACTTTCGGACTTTTCCGACTTTCGGACTAATTTTTACTAAATTTAGCACATGAAAAAACAAATAGGCGATTTAGAGTTTGAGCCCCTTATAAAATCCGCAGCTATTGACAATCGCATACAAGCTATTGGCAAACAGCTAAATGCTGACTATCAGCATACTATACCGGTATTTGTAGGTGTTTTAAACGGCAGCTTTTTGTTTATTGCAGATATTATTAAACAAATAGATATCCCCTGCGAGATCACTTTTACTAAACTGGCCTCTTATTACGGCGGCACCAAAAGCAGCCTCAAAATTCGCGATGATATTGATTTTAGTGTTGATATAAAGGGCCGGGATGTTGTAGTTATTGAAGATATTGTTGATACTGGCAATACAGCGCATTATTTGTTAGAGAAACTTAAGGTAAAACAACCGGCCACAATATCACTGTGCTCACTGCTGTTAAAACCTGCTGCCTTGTTAAAGCCAATTGAGGAGCTAAAATATATAGGCTTTGAAATTGAAAATGAGTTTGTTGTAGGCTACGGCCTGGATTACAAAGAAATGGGCAGAAATTTGAAAGATATTTATAAAAGAGTGAAGTAGAAGAAGGATTTGGGAAGTCGGAGTTTCGATTTCGGAATTGTTTTATTCCACGCCCAATGCCTGTATGGATACGGACACTGGGTGTGGGATAGGGGAAAAAGCGACTCGATCAACCAATTACTTCTTAGCCCGCCATGTAATGCATTTCATTAGCGGTAAGCTTGTTCACCATATCTTTTAAAATGGCGCGGGCGCGGTGCAGGTTGGTACGGGATAATAGCTCGGTCATCCCCAGCTTGGTGCCGATCTCCTGGTGCGAGTAGCCTTCAATGGCATACATATTAAATACAGAGCGATAAGTTTGCGGCAGCTTTTGGATCATCGTCATCAGGTCCTTGGCTTCCAGTCCGTGGGCATTATAGCCACTAGTGAACCCGCTGTTCTCCTCGGTAAAATCTTCTACCAAAACCATTGGCTTAAGTTTGCGGTAACGTGAAATAGCGCAATGAACCATAATGCGGCGGATCCATCCTTCAAGATTTCCATCACCACGGAAATTGTGTGCGTTTTTGAACATCTTTATAAAGCCTTCTTGTAAAATGTCCTGGGCCTCGTCTTTATCATGGGCATAACGCATGCACACAGCCAGCATCCTTGGCGCTAAGGTTTTATATAAAAGTTCCTGTTGCTTACGATCGTTTTTCAGGCAGCCTTCCCAAATTTCAGCTAATTTTATATCGGTGGTCATCATCTTGTTGTATTTGGTACCACTATGCCAATATTGATACCCTTATTTTAAACAACTGATTATCAAATAAATAAATTTTACGCCATCTACGAAACTGTTCGTTTCCGAACGGTAGGTGATACAAAGGCGGACGATTTGGGTGGGCTTTACAGATCATGGTTGATGGTTCATTGCAGAACTGTTAACCGGGTAAAACAAATTGGTATTTTTATTAATTTTAAACCTGTTAGCTTAATAATCACAATGAATGGAACTGCACAAAGTATCACCCTTAAAAGAACTGACTCTGATGACACCGGTTTCCGTAATTTAATAATCCTCCTGGATAAAGACCTGGAAAACCGGTATGGCGCACAGCAAGGCTTTTTCAACCAGTTTAACAAGCTGGATAAAATTAAAAATGTGGTGATTGCATATTTGGATGATGTACCGGTACCGGTTGGCTGTGGTGCATTAAGGCCATATAACGAAACCGATATTGAAATTAAAAGAATGTTTGTTGCCGATGAACACCGGGGCAAAGGCATTGCAATACAGGTACTAAATGAGCTGGAGAACTGGGCGACAGAATTAAACTTTCAAAATTTCATCCTGGAAACCGGCACAAACCAACCCGAGGCCATAAGCCTTTACCTAAAATGCGGTTATGAAATAATACCAGCTTACGGGCATTATGTTGGGGTGGAAAATAGTATTTGTATGGGGAAAGGGTTGGGGTAAATTCATATCATAGTATCGCAGGGCGGTGCCCTGCGCTGATGGATGTCGCCCTTTCAGGGCTTAGGACCTTTCTATTTTTCTGGCCCTGAAAGGGCCTAATATCCCAGCGCAGGGCGTTGCCCTGCGATAGAAATATGATTAGCAAACGCTATGCATATCTTTTAATATTTTTCAATTATTTTAGCCATCAAAGGCCAAATGTGAAACTATGAATTTGGTCATCTTACCTTATTGCAATGGGACAATCACTCGTAAAAAATTACATGCATATTGTGTTTAGCACAAAACACCGGGAGCCGCTTATTTACCCGCCATATGAGAAGGAATTACATGATTATTTAGCAGGTATTTGTAAAAATTACGAATGTCAGCCAATAAAAATAGGTGGATACACTGATCATGTTCACATCCTTTGCATGCTATCAAAAAAGATAGCGCTAATGACGCTGCTTGAAAAAG
>JAQBOS010000248.1 GCA_028287925.1 Mucilaginibacter sp.
GGTTTCTACAACGTTTACAACCTCTTACAACAACATCCACCCTTACAACTATTACACAAATAAAAAGATTTAAAGCTTATAGTTTCTTATTAAAGCACAAATATGCCTTAATTAGCTCAAATATTTGATTAATAATGACATTGGTAAGAGCAAAAAAACATTTAGGTCAGCATTTTCTTACTGATAAAAATATTGCCGCTAAAATAGTGGAGAGCCTTAGGCCGGCTAACGGATATAGCCAGGTGCTTGAAGTTGGGCCGGGTATGGGTATCCTCTCTGATTTTTTACTGCAGAAAAGTGAGCTGGAAGTATCACTGATAGATATTGATACAGAATCATACCTGTACCTTCAAAAAAAATATCCGGCTTTAGGAAAGAGGCTTATCAATGCCGATTTTTTGGAGATGGATTTTGCTGCGTTCTTTAACGGGCCAATGGCAATCATCGGCAACTTTCCATATAATATATCATCCCAGATCCTATTTAAAGTTCTTGATAACAGGCAGCAAGTTGTTGAGGTGGTGGGCATGTTCCAAAAAGAGGTGGCCGAGCGTTGTAACTCAAAACCAGGCAGCAAAGAATATGGGATCCTCAGCGTGTTTTTGCAGGCTTATTACAAGGTTGAATATTTGTTTACAGTAAAGGCCGGGGTGTTTAACCCGCCGCCAAAAGTATTATCAGCTGTAATAAGGCTAACCCGAAATAAAACAGAAGCTTTAGGCTGTGACGAAAAACTATTCTGGCAAGTAGTAAAAGCTGGCTTTAATCAGCGTCGTAAGACCTTGCGTAATGCGGTATCATCATTAATAAATAAAGAAAAAATGACCGATGAGCCGTTGCTTGACCTGCGGGCCGAGCGGCTAAGTGTAGATGATTTTGTGAGGTTGACGAATATGATTACTGCTAACAGGTAAGCGACAGGTGATAGTTTAACATTAGATTTAATTTATTATGTAGATTTTAATCTATATTTGTATAGAGTATAATCTATTTCTTATGGAACAAAGTAAGATAGCCACAAAGGGTAAGAGAACAAAAGTTAATGTAGACAAAACGGTAGGCTTAAAGGACTCCGAAAAGGTTGATAAGTTAGGTGACATTGATAATTATGGACTTAATCTAATCTTAGATAATTCATTAAATAAGTACGCTAATGACCCATTTTTTATAGAACACGCTAAACAAGTTAATAAGAAGTTCATAAATAAATCAAAACCTTAACTATCTTTTTTCGACAAGAAAACCGTTATAATTTACGCCACGTTCAAAAGTGTATAAATCATAGGTGCCAGTATTCTCGGATTTATCCCCTGATATTTTAAATTTTTTAGATAACTCCTCATAGGCGTAATTAATTGCTATTTGATATAGCCGGGTCCTTACTTTATTGGTGCCTCTCAAATAAATTCTACTATCAGGATAACGATCTATAAAACCATATGATGTGCTGGCTACTGTAGCCAAGATTTTATTTCTATCGCCGTTATCGGAAACCTCATTATCATCTATATATTCATTCCCCGCTTCATTAATTTTTAATGTGCCGAAACCTAAATTATAACCATTCTGCAGGTCATAAATCGGAGTATAGGCAATTATTTTTTTAAAATTGCCTTTTGGTCCTGTACTTATAAACATAAATAAATGATAATCCTCTGTATACCTTAAATTAGAATAGTGCTCATAATTCATAACCAAAACTATAAAAACCTTTCTAAATAATTCGAAGCATCTATGCGCTAAATCTCACCGATTTCTTTTCATCCTTTAAAAACCTTAAATTCGTTATTCACTCTTTCAGCCTGAATAATGTTTAAAAATATCCTGCTCATAACCCGTCGTACCTTAATAAAAAACAAAACTTATTCGCTGGTAAATATTGGCGGACTAACCATTGGAATTGCCGCCTACATATTGATAAGCGCCTATGTGAACTTTGAAAAAAGTTATGATCGTTCATTTAGAGGCGCCGATAGCATTTATAGGGTAGAGAGCAGTTTTTATAAGGGCGATCATTTAACCGATAGCTGGCCTACCAGCACTAATGGTTATGCCACTGCCATGAAAGCAAATTTTCCGGAGATCACTTCTATTGTGCGGATAAACTGGAATAATGCCGAAAGGGTTATTCGCTATAATAATATTAAATACCGCGAAGAGCATGTTTGCTTTGCAGATACCAATTTTTTCCAGTTCTTTTCATACCCGCTTTTAAAAGGCGATGTTAAAACGGTATTGAAGGAAGCTAACACGATAGTTATCTCTCAGTCAGCAGCTCAAAAATACTTTGGGAAAGCTGACCCGATGGGTAAGTTTATCGAGGTAAGTGTACCACAGGGTAATTTACATTGCATGGTAACAGGCATATTTAAGGATGTCCCTAAAAACTCAACCATGCAGTTTAATTTCCTGATATCATGGGCAACAACACCTTTGTTTTTCAGGGTTTTTTGGTATATTCATGAAAGTTACACCTTTTTAAAACTAAGACCGGGTACTAATATTCATAATGTTGAGGCCAAGTTTCCTGCCCTTGCCGAGCGTTATAAAACAGCGCAATCTCTAAAGAATTTAAAATGGGCCATTACATTAGTGCCACTTACCGACATCCATTTAAACCCTGCCAAGCAATATGAAATTGAAGCAAAAGGTAACCGGGTTGCCGTAAAGTTTTTGGGCGTTCTGGCTTACATTATTTTACTCATAGCCTGTGTCAACTATATCAATCTTTCAACAGCCAAAGCAATTGACCGCGCCCGTGAGGTTGGCATCCGTAAGGTTAACGGGGCAAATTCAATGCAGTTGTTGTTTCAGTTTTTGTTTGAATCATTTGTTTTGATCAGCATAGCGTTGCTGCTGGCCCTTTTAGTGGTATTTATTGCCAACAGTATTTTGCCTCAGTTACTGAATAGTAATTTGTCATTCGGCTTGTTATTTAATGCCCGGTTATATCTTCAGATCTTGTTGGTTTTTATAGGGAGCATTCTTTTTTCTGGCGTATATCCCGCCGT
>JAQBOS010000260.1 GCA_028287925.1 Mucilaginibacter sp.
TTACGGTTTTTAATAATTTACCAAGCGCAGTTTCCAATACTTCCTGCACATTCAGCACGCCCGGATGTTTTTGCCAGCCGCTGTAATTTGTGCCATGATAGGCTATGTGGAAGAAGTAGCGCAAGGGGAGAGTGTTAAATGAAGAAAAATCTAATTAAGAATTTGCTAAAAGTGCTGAATATTGAAGGCATTGATCAATATCTTCCTTTTGCAATGCCGGGTATTGATTAAGAATATCTACAACACTCATTTCATTAGCAACAAGATTGACTACAAGTGATACGGTAATACGCATCCCTCGTACGCAGGCGTTGCCGTCCATTACATTCGGATCCAGTGTAATTCTATCTAATATTAGCATATTTTATTTTATAAAATTACGGATAAAATTATAGCAATCAAGTTTGGATGTGGATGAACAGATTTACGAAGTTTTTAAAACTTCGTAAATCTTACTGCTAAATTAAAATCTTCACTTCAACTTGCTTTTGGCAATTTTGATCTGATTCGTTGCTCCATTTCATTTTTCCTGTGATTGTTTATTATGGTTGAACAAATCTCTATCGCTTCCTTTAAGTTTAATTCATAATTTTCTTTATTGTTGCAATTGTTTTCTAAGTCGGATAGCATTAAATAGGTGTCTGCTTTTAAAAATTTATTTTCGTCATTTTGTGATAAGGTCTGGCTTAGAGCTTCGCTGAAAACTTGCCTGCCTAAATTTATCTTATCGTTGTTAAATAGAAATGTTCCAAAACCTCTCAGGTTCATATGTTTTATTGGTTCAGAGAAAGATTTAGCTACGCATTTTCTCCAAAAATATTCCGCCTTTTCTTGGTCTCCAATAGTTGCATAAGACCCTGCTAATATATTGCAGTCTATTTCTGTTGCAAGTTTGTCGTAGCGATGTATAAGAAAGTCTGCATGTGTGATTAAAACTCTTCTTTGGGAATTATAATTCCTTCTAAGTTGAATAGATTGTTCTGAGTTAAAATCAATTTCTTTAGAACTTTTTAATTTGGTTACTTCAATGCCGATTTTAGAAATACTTTCTAATGTATCAGTTAGCGTCTTTCTAATTGTTCTCTTTGTTTCATTGTTTTTTTGAACTAAGGTCACTATTAGCGAAATAAGTGATAACGTCAATGCACATGCACTTATAGTAATTACTATATAATCTTTTGTCTCCATTATAGTTTATAAGTAGGAATTAATATTTTATAGATTTACAATGATAAGGCTTTATCACATACGGATTATGTATTCAACGTTAGTGGTAATGTTCGAATATAATCAATGGAATTAATCCTACATAAAACCCCAAAAAAAAAACCGGATAGCTTTCACTATCCGGTTCACATTATATTGTTGATTGATTCTTTGCTGTCCGAAAATTCCCTGGCCTGACGAACTACTCAAATACCTTACCGCCAGTTCAAGTTACTTCAATTAAAAACAGATTTTCTTTAAATAATTTACACTAAATTTGTAATATACGAAGAGGCAAGCTTTGTTTATCGTCTTTCGTTTCAAAATAGTTTATATGAAATACATTTTAGAAATAGAGGTTGCCGACAGTGAAACTACTTTTGTGGAAAAATTTTTGAAAAATATTTCCTTTGTGAAAAAAGTAAAAGCCGTTGCTACCAACGAGATTACCAATCCCGCTATTTTGCAAAGCATTGAGGCCTATGAAATTGGTAAAATGCAGCCTGCTCCGCTTAATTTAGCCGAATTAAAGTCAATGATTAATGCGTGAACTTCATTTTATGCCTAAAGCCTGGCAAGATTTAGGGTGGTGGGTGAAAAATGATTTGAAAGGCGTAAAAAAGATTTATAGCCTTTTGGAAAACTGCTGTAAAACACCTTTTGACGGTTTGGGACAACCTGAGCCACTTAAATCCAATTATTCAGGATATTGGTCACGAAGAATTAACCTCGAACATCGGATTGTTTATAAAGTGGAAGATCTTAAAATTATAGTCCATTCTCTATACGGACATTATCAGAATTGAATCATAACTATGTTATCAACAAAAAACCGAACAGCTTTCGCCATCCGGTTCACATTATATTGTTGATTGATTCTATTAAGTCCCGAAAGTCTGGAAAGTCAGTAAGTCCGAAAGAAAAACTAATCTCCGATCTCCGGCCTCTAATCTCTATCCCCGCACATCAAAAAACCTGCTCAAACTGATTAACAGCGTCCTTACTTTCCAGTATTGAATGTCCCATTAAAAACTCGTCAACCCTGCGCGCCGCCTCGCGGCCTTCGGATATTGCCCAAACAACCAGCGACTGTCCTCTTCGCATATCGCCGGCGGCAAATACTTTGCTAACATTGGTGCGGTAAGCGGCTTCGGTTGCTTTAACGTTTTTGCGCTGATCTAGCTCAATGCCAAGGCTTTCTATCATTCCGTCATATTGCGGATTCAAAAAGCCCATAGCCAGGAATACCCGCTGACAAGGGATCTCGCGCTCAGAGCCTTCTTTAATGGTTTTGGTAACAGGGCGACCCATCACATCATTCTCCCATGACACGTCAATAACCTTTAAAGCTCTTAAATTACCTTCGGCATCGCCTAAAAACTCTATGGTTTCAATCCCCCAATGCCTGTCGGCGCCTTCTTCATGACTGCTGGTTGTTTTAAGCAGCATAGGGTAGGTTGGCCATGGCATGTGTGCCGTGCGTTGCTCAGGTGGCTGCATCATTACTTCAAACTGCCTGATAGAGCTTGCACCCTGGCGGTTTGAAGTACCCACACAGTCTGACCCCGTATCACCGCCGCCAATTACAATTACGTCTTTGCCGGCAGCTAAAATATCTTTAGCGTTAACGTCAATATTACTAACCCGTTTATTTTGCTGTTTTAAGAAATCCATAGCAAAATAAATTCCTTTTAATTCCCTGCCGGGGATATTAAGGTTTCGCGGAATAGTTGAACCGCCCGCTACGATAACCGCGTCGTTGTTCCGCACAATTTCATCTGCCGAAATATCTTTACCTACTTCAGTATTGTATTTAAACTCAACACCATCTTTCTCCATAACTTCAATCCTACGGTCAACAACCCATTTTTCCAGCTTAAAGTCGGGGATCCCGTAGCGAAGTAAACCACCTGCTCTGTCATCCCGTTCATAAACAGTTACTGCATGGCCAACCTTAATTAGCTGTGCTGCTGCTGCTAAACCAGCCGGGCCTGAGCCTACAACAGCTATGCTTTTACCGGTTTTTATAAGCGGTGCAGTTGGCTGTACCAGGTTTTTTGAATAGGCTATTTCAATAATGTGCTTTTCAATCTCTTCAATAGCAACTGCCGGTTTATTGATCCCCAGCACACAAGCCGACTCACAGGGAGCAGGGCAAATTCTGCCGGTAAATTCAGGGAAGTTATTGGTTGATGAAAGTATGTTATAGGCTTCTTCCCAATTTTTACGATACACGGCATCGTTAAATTCAGGGATGATATTACCCAGCGGACAGCCAGAATGACAAAACGGAATACCGCAATTCATGCAGCGGGCTGATTGCTGGTTAAGCTTTTCGTCAGAATATGAGTGTACAAACTCGTTATAATTTTTAACGCGTTCTGCAACCGGTGTTTTTGCGGGAAGCTCTCTGTTAAACTCCTGAAATCCTGTTGGTTTTCCCATTAGCTGATAGTTTGATATTGTAATTTCTCTAATACTTTTTTATACTCTTTTGGATATACCTTAACAAACTGTTTTGATGCTTTGTCCCAGTTTTTAAGTAATGTTTGTGCAACCTTGCTGCCTGTTAAATTAACATGCTTGTGCAATAAAGTGGTTATCTGTTCTTCATCACGGATTGATAAAGGATCAAGATCAACCATTTCGGTATTGCAGTTTTCGGCAAACGTGTTGTTTGGGTTATAGATCCAGGCAATCCCACCGCTCATACCGGCAGCAAAGTTTCTACCTGTTTCGCCTAATATTAATGCAAGGCCACCAGTCATGTATTCGCAACCATGATCGCCAATACCTTCAACAACCGTTGTTGCGCCTGAATTACGCACTGCAAAGCGCTCGCCCGCCATACCGCGGATAAACATTTCGCCTGATGTAGCGCCATAAAGTGCCACATTGCCAATAATAATATTATCCTCTGGCGTAAATGTTGCTTTTTCTGACGGATAAATAGCCAGTTGCGCACCTGATAAACCTTTACCAACATAATCATTAGCCTCGCCTTCCAGTTCGAATGAAATTCCTTTGGTAGCAAAAGCGCCAAAGCTTTGCCCGGCTGACCCCTTAAACTTAAAGTTGATGGTATTATCCGGTAATCCCGCAGAACCGTAGATCTTCGAGATTTCGTTAGAGAGCAAAGTGCCGATAGTACGGTCAACGTTCCTTACATCAAATGATGCAAATACCGGCGTTTTATCCTCCAAAGCCGGTTTCGCGGCCTCTAATAATTGCCAGTCGAGTATGGCATCCATACCATGATCCTGTTTTTCACTGTTGTACAGGGTAACATCCTTTGGATTATTTACCGGGTGCAATATGCCTGACAGGTCGATCTTTTGTGCTTTCCAGTTTTGAAGGCCATCTTTTACTTTCAGGAACTGAACGCGGCCAACCATTTCATTAATGGTACGGAATCCAAGCTCAGCCATTATTTCGCGCAGCTCTTCAGCCATAAAACGGAACAGGTTAACTACATGCTCAGGCTTGCCCGAAAATAGTTTTCTTAATTCAGGGTCCTGCGTGGCAACACCAACAGGGCAGGTGTTTAAATGGCACTTGCGCATCATTATACAGCCGCCTGCAACTAAAGCCGCGGTAGCAACGCCCCATTCTTCGGCGCCCATTAAACAGGCTATAGCCAAATCACGGCCGGTTTTTAACTGTCCGTCTGTTTGCAACACAACCCTGCTACGCAGTTTATTACGAACCAGTGTTTGGTGTGCTTCGGTTAAGCCAAGTTCCCATGGCAAACCTGCGTGTTTTACCGAGCTGATAGGAGAGGCACCTGTGCCACCATCATAGCCTGCAATTAATATAACATCAGCATGTGCTTTGGCAACGCCGGCGGCTATTGTACCCACCCCTGCTTTTGATACCAGCTTTACGTTGATCCGTGCAGCGCGGTTAGCATTTTTAAGGTCGAAGATCAGCTGCGCCAAATCTTCAATTGAATAAATATCATGGTGCGGTGGTGGCGATATTAAACCTACACCAGGTGTTGAGTGACGGGTTTTAGCAATCCAGTCATCAACTTTATGCCCCGGCAGCTGTCCTCCTTCTCCCGGTTTTGCACCTTGTGCCATTTTTATCTGCAGTTCATCAGCATTGGTCAAATAATTTGAGGTAACCCCAAAACGTGCCGATGCCACTTGCTTGATAGCCGAACGCATTGAATCGCCATTAGGCATTAATTCATATCTTAATTCATCCTCGCCACCTTCGCCGGTATTGCTTTTGCCGCCAATGCGGTTCATGGCAATAGCCATAGTGCTGTGCGCTTCGTGCGAGATAGAGCCGAATGACATGGCGCCTGTTGCAAAACGTTTCATGATGTTTTCTGCAGGTTCAACCTCATCAATACTTATGGCTTCGCGATGGTGTGCAAAGTCAAGCAAACCACGGATGGTAAAATGCTTTTCGCTTTGCTCATTTATTTCTTTAGCGTAGCTTTTATAAATCTCGTAGCTGTTGCTGCGGGTAGCGTGCTGCAATAAGTGAACCGTTGTTGGGTTAAACAAGTGCTGTTCGCCACGGCGTTTCCACTGGTAAATTCCGCCTTCGGGCAATAAGTGAGTACCTGTTTTGGAGCCGCCAAAACCTATTTTGTGTTTGCAAAGCGACTCGCGGGCAATTTCATCAAGACCCAAACCTCCAATGCGGGTTACCGCGCCGGTAAAGTATTTATTAACAACAGTTTGGTTGATCCCTAATATTTCAAATACCTGCGAACCATGGTACGACTGCAAGGTTGAAATTCCCATTTTTGAGAAGATCTTCAACAAACCGTCATTAACCGATTTTACATAGTTTTTATGTAATGTTTTTAAATCAAGGCTGGTTTCTAAACTGCCATTATTTTTTAAAGTTTCAATAGTTGATAACGCCAGGTATGGATTGATGGCTGTGGCACCAAATGCAAGTAAACAAGCAAAGTGGTGTACTTCCCATGTATCGCCGGTTTCAACTACCAAACCTACAGCGCCACGACGGCCGCTCCTGATCAAATGATGGTGTACCGCTGATACCGCCAGTAATGATGGAATAGGAGCATGTTCCGAATCAATAGCACGGTCAGATAAGATCAATACTTCAAAACCGTCATCCACAGAATCCTCTGCATAACGGCAAAGCCTTGCTATCCCTTTTTCCAGCGAACCCGGCATGCCATCGGCATTATAATAGGTTTGCAGGGTTTTGGCATGGAACATGCCTGTATCAATACTTCTTAATTTTTCGAGCTGATGATTTTTAAGGATAGGGTGCTGCAATACCACGCAATGGCAATGCATTTTATCCTCATCCAATAAATTACCGTTGTTACCTATAAAGGTAGCCAAACTCATTACCAAACGCTCGCGGATGGGGTCGATAGGCGGGTTGGTAACCTGGGCAAAAAATTGTTTAAAATAGCTTGATAAGTGCTGTGGCTTATCAGATAAGATAGCCAGTGGCACATCAGTACCCATTGATCCGATAGGCTCTTTACCATCCAGGGCCATTGGCTTTATAATGGTATCAATATCCTCGCGGCTATAACCGAATACCTGCTGGTAACGGAAAACAGAATCTTCAGACAAGCTGGCAAATGCTAAACGCGGCTCGGCAAGCTCACCCAAACGGATCTTATAATTTTCAAGCCAGCGACCATAAGGCTGACGGGAAGCAATTTGGTGTTTTATTTCATCGTCAGTAATTATCAGGCCCTGCTCGGTATCAATCAATAACATTTTACCAGGCTGTAAACGGCCTTTGCGAACAACCAAGCTTTCGTCAAGGTTTAATACGCCGGCTTCTGAAGCGGCAATAACGCGGCCATCCTTAGTTACCACAAAACGCAATGGGCGCAGGCCATTCCTGTCAAGCAAGGCACCTACCAGTTTACCGTCGGTAAATGTAATGGCGGCAGGGCCGTCCCATGGCTCAGTTAAAGTGGCATGGAACTCATAGAATGCTTTTTTGATCGGGTCCATTTGCTCGTTGCCATCCCATGCTTCAGGGATCAGCATCATCATTACATGCGGCAATGAACGGCCGGTATGCTGCAGGATCTCTATAATATTATCAAGGCAGGCTGAGTCGGATTGATTGTTATCAATAACCGGCAGCAGCATCTCCATTTCTTCGTTAGTGAAGTATGAAGACGCATATGATTTTAACCCTGAATAAAACCAGTTTAAGTTACCTGTAAGGGTGTTGATCTCGCCATTATGAGCAATTAGTCTGAATGGCTGAGCCAATTTCCATGACGGAAAAGTATTGGTTGAGAAACGCGAATGGATCATGGCAAAGCCCGATGCAATCCGCGGATCGGCAAGGTCGGTAAAGTATTGACGCAGCTGATAAGTTGTTACCTGGCCCTTGTAAACGATAGTTTTGCAGGATAGCGAGGTAAAGTAAAAATGCTCAGCAGCTGCAGGGATAGTTTCAGTAACTGTTTTATTAATGTAACGCCTTAATATATAAAGCTTACGCTCAAAATCATCAACGTTGGTTATATTATGCGGACGTTGAATAAAGATCTGTTCCACATTAGGCTCGGCCTTACGGGCTGTTTCGCCAATAACCGATGAATTAGTTGTTATTTTTCGATAACCTAAAGTATGCAGACCCAACTTTTCAATCGCATTGTCGATTATTGTTTTACATCCCTTTTTAAGTGATGATTCCTTAGGGAAGAAAACCATCCCAACTCCGTATTCTCCCGGTTCAGGTAAACTGATCTCCAGGTCGGAGCATTCTTCCATAAAAAATTCGTGTGGTAATTGTATCAGTATTCCCGCGCCGTCGCCCGATTCGGGGTCACAACCGCATGCGCCTCTATGCTCCATGTTTTCGAGCATAGTGAGGGCATCATCAATTATCTGGTAACTTTTATGACCATTAATGTTAGTTATAAATCCGGTACCGCACGAGTCGTGTTCAAATTCTGGCCGGTAAAGGCCCTGGTGGCTTTCAGCTTGATCCATTGTAAAGAATAATGTTTATAAATGGTGCAACTACGAAGTTACTGAATGTGCGTTTAAATTGAAAATATCTTAAAATTTTTAAATTTTTCTAAATAACCTGATATTTATAGTGAATTAAATTATCAAATTGTTAATAAAATATGCTTTATTGTATCAATTTTATAAATCGATATTAAGCATTGCTGTAATTTAATTATTTAGTAACTTCTACTAAATCCATATACAATAAGGAAATGGCGTATTATAAAGGATCATCCCTTTAAAATTTAAGATTTTTTTTACTTTACTAGTTATAGTAACGAAAATTGTAATTGAAAGCGTATGAACGAAATTTTTATAGAAACATCCCGGCTTATTTTACGGCAATGGAAGGAAACCGACCTCGAACCCTTTGCACAATTAAATATGGATAATGATGTAATGGGGTTTTTTCCATCGGTTTTAGCAAAGGAGGAAACACTCGTGCTGGTAAACAGAGTAACCAAACACATTAAAGAATATGGATTTGGTCTTTTTGCCGCCGAAAGAAAGGATAATAATCAGTTTATAGGTTTTACAGGCTTAAGTCACCCCCGATTTGAAAGCCATTTTACACCTTGTGTTGAAATAGGCTGGCGGCTAAGCAAGGAAAACTGGAACCAGGGTTTCGCAACTGAAGCTGCCAAAGCGTGCCTTCAATTTGGTTTTGATACTTTGAAGCTTAGTGAGATCTATTCCTTTACAACCGTAAGCAATTTTCGATCAGAAAACGTGATGAAAAAAATCGGGATGATTAAAGAAGGATATTTTGAACACCCTTCCGTTGAAGACGGGCATATTTTAAAAAAGCACGTTTTATATAAAACCTGCCAACACTGAACCGGTATATCATTTCTATATCATTCTTTGCTTTTAAGCGGTTAATGTTGTAAACATTCACATATTATTACCGTTGATTAGTATCATAAGATAAACTTTCAAAGGAATGAACACTATACCGGAAATTGCCAATCGCTTAGCTTCACTATGTAATGAGCGCAAATTTGTTGAAGCTTATACTGAGTTATATGCCGATAATGCAGTAAGTATTGACCCAAATTATAAAAATGAGCCTTTTACCGGCCTGCATAACCTGATTGAACGCGAAAAACAATTTCTCGCAAATGTAGAGATCCATGATATTAAAGTGGCCGATGCAATTTTTGCCGGAAGCTATTTCAGCGTAATTCTTTCCATGCATTTTACAATTAAGGGCCAGGAAAGCAAAATGCTCGAAGAGCTTTGTGTTTACAAAGTTGAGAATGGAAAAATTGTGAGCCAACAGTTTTTTATGGGTTGATTAATTGAAAAGCGTAATAAACTGCTTTTCCATAGCGATGGGTTTAAACCCATTGCTATAAAAAGCATCCAACCACTCAATTTAACTTGAGTTCGACATAAGCAAACGGTCACCTCACCCCAAACCCTTTTCAACCGCGTTGAGGCGAAGCGCAAGTTTGTGGATCCACGCCGGCAAAGCGTTCCATTTTTTCAAGCGGAACACCTGGAACAAAGTGAAACATGCTGATTATCAAATATTTAGCTATTTATCAATAATTAAATAGATGTAAGTATCTTATAATCAGAATGTTCCACCAATCTTTATATCGAACTCAATTAATTTAAGGTATGATCTTACGATCGCGCAGATCATCAAAAATATTATAAAACATTTTTTCAGTGTCTACAAACTCGTGAAAACCGAAGCGACGGGCCTTTGAGCCGTCGGCAATCATGTCATAATCCCAGGCAAAAACAAAATCGCCAAAGATCCATGAAGAAACTTCCTGGTAGGTATGCGGGGACAGGTGATGTTTTTTTACCATTTCGTTCCATAGCTTTTCTTTGTCGGCCATAATTACGCTTAATGACATGGGCAGCGGCGGTGCAACTTCCATTTCAAAATAACGGGCAAATTTTGGCCACATATTGTTCCATCTAAATAAGTCGCCGTTATTAATATTAAAAGCCTGGTTAGCACAATTAGGATCAGTTGCGGCCCACACGGTTGCCTTTGCCAACAAATCGGCGTCTGTCATTTCAAGTAATTTATCATAAGCGCCTGGTTTGCCCGGGAAACGTAACGGGATCCCAAGTTCTTTTGACATGGAAGCATAAACAGCAATTACCATTGCCAAATTCATCGGGTTCCCTAACCCAAAACCACCTACAACAGATGGCCTTATGGCACACCATGACCAGCTTTTATTTTGCTGGCGCCGCTCTAAAAACTTTTGCTGATCCACATTAAATTCAGGCGGCATGTGCTCGCCATCGGTTTCGCGGGCCGGGGTCTTAAATGGCCCTAAATGTGCGCCGTAAACTTTGTAGCCTTGCATTAAGCTTATATGCTGCAGGTTATCAGCAACTTTCTCTATTGCATTTACAACGTTTACCAGCATATTTACATTCGGCGCAACCAGTTCCGCCCAAGTAGGCTTGTCCTGGTAAGCGGTGTAAAACAAATGTGTTACCCGGCTTAAATCATTTAGCTTTTGGTAAGTATCTTTAGGGTCTAAAAGATCTACTGCAATATGCCTGACCTTATCAGTAGAGACCCCGCCACGTCTTGAGAGCCCGATAATTTCCCAATCATCCAGTGTTGAAAGATGCTTTATTAAATTAAGCCCTATTACACCCTGTGAGCCCGCTATAAGCGCTACCTTTTTTTTATTTTGTTTCATTGTGCTCTTATTTATTAGCAACAAAGTTATGGTCATCTTAAGAGGTGTAGTTGTACATTTGCAGTATTAAATTGTACTTTTGGATAAATGAAGAAGTATATTCAACATGATTTTTTGAAGATAGCCCACATTACTGCAACAGAATGGCAACACCCGCTGCACGGTCATAATCATTTTGAAATTGTGTTTATCCATAAAGGAAAAGGGAGTCATTGTTTATCAGGTGTACATTATCCCTATAAAGAAAATAGCTTGTTCCTGCTTTCGCCCGCTGATATCCATCGTTTTATTATAGAAGAAGAAACAGAATTTACGTTTCTAAAATTCACTAATGTTTATTTAAAAAATATTGAAAATATACAAGTTCAGAGCAACTGGAATAAGGACGTTGATGAATTATTGGTGTTTGCCGGCCGGCAGGAGTCATTCGCTCCAAAAACAGAGGCAACGGCTCATAAAATAGCGCAATTGATTGACCTGATACTTTGCGAATGGCAAGAGACCCGTGATGAAAATAACGAAGTAATGTATTTGCTGATCAAATCGCTGTTGTTAATTATGAAAAGAAATGTTAGCTGTGTGCCGGTTAAAACCATTCAAAAGTACTTGACCAAAATAACCGCACTTGTAAACTATATACATGAGCATGTGTATGAGACGGATCTTATCCAGGTAAATAACCTGGCAAACCAATTTGGTTATTCAAAACATTACCTGGGACTATATTTCAAAGAGCAAATGGGTGTTACACTTACTGATTATATTAATAATTATAAACTCCATTTAATTATTAACCGGTTAAAATTCAGCTCATTCTCTATTAAAGAGATCAGCAATGAACTGGGCTTTAATGACCTCAGCCATTTTAATAAATTTTTTAAAAGGAATAAGGAAGTTAACCCCACTGATTTCCGCAAACAAATTAAGCCGCTGGTAGCTTAAAACTTTATCCGTATGGC
Source organism: Mucilaginibacter sp. (assembly GCA_028287925.1). Lineage (GTDB taxonomy): Bacteria > Bacteroidota > Bacteroidia > Sphingobacteriales > Sphingobacteriaceae > Mucilaginibacter. The sequence continues at coordinate 11,833 of JAQBOS010000260.1, forward strand.
CACTGTAGGATAAACCTGGAAAATATTTTCAATTGTAGTAACATGATAATATAGAAGCTGTTTTGATCCAAATGCAAAACTCTTGTTCAGGTTAAACCATACCTGTGGCTCACCAAAAAAGGAAACTGTTTTACCTTTTAAATTTTTTGTAATGTCATCACCATGGTTTTTGTTAAGGGTATATAGTTCAAAGTCGCCGGCAAATTCTAGTTTATAGTTTAAAAAGCCTTTCCACCAATAAAAGGATAACATTACGTCGTTACTTGGTTTTTTAAGGATGTTATAAGTATAATAAACAGCAGCGCTAAAATATATGCCATGCCATTGAAAAGGATAATTTGGCCCTATCCCAAGGCTGTTGTTTATATAATAGCTGTATTGTTTAGGCTCTGTAACACCAAGGCCGCCACTGTATTGAACACCCAGAAATATTTTAGGCTTCCATAAGCGAAATGTTTGGGTTGCCTGGATATATGCTTTTCCTATATTATTTTTATCACCCTGCATATCAGTTTCAACCTTAAAAAGGAACGAGCCTGGTTTAATAAATGAGGTAGTATCTGACTGTGATTTAAAATATTCAAAGTAAACAGTTGGAAAATTTTCCGCGTTGTGTTTTGGGTCGATACTGTGTCTTAAATCGTAATGCAATTGAAGATTCTGTGAAAATAAAGGCATGGAAACAATGCACAGCCCAAACCAGATTAAATGCTTCATTTTTATAGTTTTATATTTACAAATCAGCCATCCGTTGGCTTATTTGTAAATATCTTTGAAGTGATTTTACCCGCGCGTAATTGCAGCGGAAATCTTGCGTAATTCTGTGTTTTGTGTTTTATATGGTTGATTAATAATTACTTATGAGCGAATTGGATTTTTTAATATTTGGCCGCCTGTTTAAATAAGCATTTGAAAAATGCTTTGGCCATGATAT
>JAQBOS010000271.1 GCA_028287925.1 Mucilaginibacter sp.
TGCAGATCCGCTATGCAGGCGTGCGTTTGATTCGTACCTCGCAATGACAATGAAACTATTCAATCCCCCAACTTGTCTACCTTACCCGGATCAATTGTTTTATACTGCTTGTACACATTTAAAATAATAGCCAGCGCCACAGCAGTTGTTGCTGCTGCAAGCACTATAGCAAACAGGGCAAACATTTGTCCGCCATTATTTAAGCGGTCATATTTGCCAAAGGCCACCAGGTTTAATATGGCGGCGTTCAGCATCAGCTCAATGCCAATCAATATCTGGATAGCGTTTTGTTTGGATACAATCATATACAAACCCACGCAAAACAATACTGCGCTTACTATCAAAAAATCGGTTAATGAGATCATGCCCCCCGCCCCTTTCTTGATAAATGCGCCGCGCCTATTAAGGCGATCATCAATAAAACAGAGATGGCTTCAAACGGCAGCAAATATTTTGTCATCAGGTTTATACCGATATTCTCTGTCATTGATGAATTAGGCAGGATCATATTCTTTGTAATAGCTGATTTTTTTATCCACTCCAAATTATTGGCATCAATTTTAAAGATCATATTCAGTAATACGATCAAAAACAAACCAGACAACAACATTGCCGGTAATTTATTTATGCTGATGAATTTATTGCTTTGCGCGCCTATTACATTCAAAGTTTCTTTGCCCGAGAGCATAAAAGCGAACAGGATGAGCACCAGGATGCCGCCTACATAGATCACTATCTGTGTTATTGCCACAAAATCTGCCAGTGCCAGTACGTACAATCCTGCTAATGCAAACAGCGTTATAAAAAACATAAAAATAGAGCGTACCAGGTTTTTAGTTCCCGCCACAAACAACGCCGAAGCAATTGCAATAAACGCCATCATATAAAATAATACCTGCGCTAAGCTCATGCGCCGCCCTCCTTTTTCTGCATGGCTGCTAATTTTGCTGCCTGCCTTTCGGCCTGCTGCACGTCAAATTCCTTTCTTTTTTCCGCTGCCATTTCAGGCGACATATCCGAGAACTGATAAGTAAGATCACTCAGCTGAAAAACAGTTTTATCATACTGGTTGGTCATTACAATACATTCGGTTGGGCAAACAATGGTACAAAGGCCGCAATACATGCACTTGGCCATATCAATATCAAACTTGGCGGCATACAACCGTTTTGTTGTACCGTCAGACGTTTGACCAATAGCTTCAGTTGCTTTGATCGATTCAATATCAATACAATTAACAGGGCAAACCTTGGCACAAAGGTCACACACAATACAATCATCCATTTCCACATCCAGTTGGTAACGCCCAACCTCGGGAATGGGCAGCTTTTGATGCGGGTATTGTATGGTATTGGTACCCTCCAGCTGTTTAAAGTAATTATTATCACTCGCAGGCAGCAGCTCCCTCTTTTTGTGAGAAGCAAAAAGGTGCCTGAAGGTGATTGATAATCCCTTTAGTGTTGTTGAAATACCTTTTATTATGTTAGTCATTGGTCATTGGTCATTAGTCATTAGTGGTTGGTCTTTAATGATTGGTAAAGTATGCAGTTATTTCTGCGATCTTCCAATGACTAATGACCAATGCCTAATGACTACATTAAAAAAAGCCTCCACACGCCCGAAATCAGCATACAAGCAAAAGCCAATGGCGTTAATACCTTCCAGCACAGGGCCATCAGTTGATCAACCCTGAAACGGGGCAGTGTCCACCGGATCCACATTTGTATGCCTACTAAAGTTAACGTTTTTATAATTATCCATAAGATCCCCCATACCGCACCGGTAGTCCAGGTAGCCAGGTGTGCGGGGCCTATATTTGGCAGCGGTGTGTTCCAGGCTCCTAAAAACAATATTACGCCAATCATCGAAACCAGGAACATCATTGAATATTCGGCCAAAAAAACCAGGGCAAACCTTAAACCGGTGTACTCGGTATGGAAACCGGCAACCAGCTCAGATTCTGCTTCTGGAATATCAAATGGCGCCCGGTTGCTTTCGGCAAGCGAGGCTATAAAATAAATTACAAAAGCGATGAGTAAATGTGGGGCACGGAATATGTTCCAGGCAAAAAAGCCGCCTGTTGAAGTCACATCCCAAAATCCAGAGAATTTTATGGTTTCGGTTGAGAGGATGCCTTGTTGTGATGAAATATCCTGCAGGTTTAATGTTTGCGCTATCATCACCACGGATATAATAGCAAAGCCGGCAGGAATCTCATACGAAATGATCTGCGCAGCCGAACGCATTGCACCCAATATGGAATATTTATTATTTGATCCCCACCCGGCCATTAAAATACCGAGGGTTTCGATTGATATAATGGCAAAAATATAGTATAAGCCTAAATTCAGCTTAGCCGGAACCAAACCCGGTCCCCAGGGCAGGGCAGCAAAACCCAGGTAAACGGCAATAAAAATAATTGCAGGCGCTAAAATAAAAAGCAATTTGTCAGCCGCAGCCGGGGTTATCAACTCTTTCTGCAGCATCTTCAATATGTCGGCAAAGGTTTGCAGCGAGCCGTATTTGCCCGTTTCGGTTGGACCAAGCCTGTCCTGAATAAAGGCTGATACCTTGCGCTCGGCATAAACACCAAACAAGGCAAATAAAGCCGAAAAACCAAACAGTCCTATCGCAATAATAAAATATGTGATATAAAAATTCAACCTTATTGCTTTAGCTGCAAACTTAGTAAATTTTAGTTGATTGAGTTGGCTTCAGTTGAATAGTTGATTAAGTTGGTAGAGTTAGTTGATAATTAATAAAAAGTTTTTACTTTTTATGCTAATGGTGCGAATTACACAAAACAGGTTAAATTTATCCTTTTATAAAATGACCAGACCAACCACACCTATTTATTTTGACAAAATAAATGCCCTGCTATTCAAAATAGCCTGTATATTTTGGCTGATCGTTAAATTAATGGGTTGGAGAATGTGGACAGCCTACAGGCTGTTCCCAACAGCCCCGGTTTTTGAAAGTCTTGATCGGATCCCTCCGGTAATCCATGTTATTTTATTGATCCTATCCCTTTTATTCATTACGCTGCTTCTTTTATTCGATAAAAATAAATTCATCATGGTTGGTTTATTGATGATCGAGATCTTTTCATGCCTGCTTGATCAAAACAGGTGGCAGCCATATGAGTATCAATGCCTGTTTATCATTTTCATTTTCATAATAAATACAAATAAACCAAAGCTTGTTATTACTTCTTTCATATTTATTTTAATATCAACTTACTTATATAGCGGTTTAGGAAAGTTAAACAGCGGTTTTTTGCACACAGTATGGGTGCAGATCATCCTTAAATCGTTTCTTAAGTTCCCGTCAAACATTGCCGGACAGCATTATATATATTATGCAGGCTACTTGTTAGGCTTGTTTGAATTAATTGCCGGTACAGGCTTAGTGTTTTCAAAAACTAAAAAAATAGCCGCAATAGCTTTAATTATAATGCACCTGTTTATCCTTTTACTATTGGGCCCGTTAGGCTTAAACTATAATAATATTGTATGGCCATGGAATATGGTTATGATAGTGTATTTATACCTCATTTTTATAAGGAGGCAGGAAAGTGTAACTAAGTTTAAATATGTTTTTATCGGCTGGAATAAATTAGTATTTATTGCCTGGTGTGTTTTACCGGCTCTTCACTTTATTGGCTATTGGGATGGCTTCTTATCATCAAGCATGTATTCGGGCAAGGCCCCCAAAATGATAATTTGTATTAAGGACACCAGCAAGTGCAGGCAACTACATGCATTTTATGGAAAAGAAGGCTACAAAATTTGCAATGGGCAAGCCTACATTGAACTGCAGAATTGGGCTATTACCGAAACAAATGCTATCCCGAATCCTGAAGTAAGGATCTATAAAATAACCCGAAAAAAATTGGAGAAGAAATATGCCGGTGCGGGGCTAAGCTTTTACTATTATTAAATGATAAACGCAGTTGCCGAAAAAACTTAACCCCTTTCGGTTTGAAAATTACTATGCAAAACTCACGAAGCTTTTGAAGCTCCGTAAGTTTATTATTCGTTATCCTTTAATAATTAATACCATTCAACACAATCCGGGCTATCATTGGCCGCAGCATAAAAATTATACCATGCCTGCGCAACTTCCGCGCTGTCAGTATAATAAGTTATATCCCCGCAGCAACTTGTAGATGCCCAACAGGTAAATCCGGCAGCTTTACCGCCTTTTACATTTTTTAATTCATCTCTTGTAAGCGCTTGTTTAGCCCCTACCTTCACATTGTTAAATTTTAAATTTTCCATATTTTATAAATTAAATGTTTACCGTTTGTTTATAAATTATTTGATTTCTTTGTTAACCGCGATCCAAAATGAGTTCTTCATCAATTGCCTGTTTTTTGTTTCTCCTATTATTAAATAGCAAAAAACATTTTCAATTATACATAGTCCTTAAACATCATAAAAAGATATTTTTTATGACTAGTTTTTAAAAGTACGACTGACACCTTTGGTCAATCTTTTAGTTAAAATTTCAACTTTCAAAAGTTAAACATGTGGGATTGTCTCCGGCTGCAGCCCAAAAAGCATACCATGCCTGCATTAACTCGGCATCATCTGTTTGATAATATTCAAATTGCCCGTTTGATTTTAAAGCTATGCAGCTGTAAACAGGAGGTTTCATGTTACCGCCTTTTAAATTTTTTAATTCATCCCGTGTAAGAGCTTGCCCGGTTCCTGGTTGCAGATTGTGAAGTTTTAAGTTTTCCATGTTTTTTATTAAATGTTAGTAGTTATTTATAAATCGTTGATTCTTTTAAACTCTATCGACTTGACTAAAAAATTAGGGTACTGAGCATTGTAATTAGGTTTGGATTAACAAATTTAAAATTTCAACAATAAATTCCAAATTTATTTATGTACAATTTTCCAATAAAAATATCTTACTTCGGGTTTAGCGTTATTCTTATTAATGCAGAAGAGTAAAGAAAATAAGCAGGTATGTGGGCGTCAGCTTATTAATTTTATATTATATTATAAAGTATTGAAGCGGCTCTATCAACTAGCATTTTACCTCTGCGTAGCCTGATTTTACAGGCCCTGAAAAAAACAACTCCGCGTAATGATCAAAATCTTCAGTATCATCCGTAGTGGTAAAAAATCGCTGTGTTTTATTTTTGCTGATACTTTGCTCCATTTCAGGGTGGCGCTGCAAGTAATCTACCAGGCTATGCGCAACAATATCTCCCTGCGATACTACCTGTATGTTGTCGGGCAAGTATTCTTTTATCTTTTTCTCAATTAATGGATAGTGTGTGCAAGCCAGTAAAAGGGTATCAATATCTGCTGATTGCGCCAAAATTTGATCAAGATATTGTTTTACAAAATAATCGGCACCCGGCTTATCATATTCGCCATTCTCAATTAACGGTACCCAAAGCGGACAGGCCTGTTGGTGTACTTTTATATCCGGAAAAAAATTACCTATCTCCATCCGGTACGATCCTGACTGCACCGTTCCCTTTGTGCCCAGCACGCCTATTTCTTTTGTTTGGGTATAATTGCCAATCACTTCGGCGGTAGGCCTTATAACGCCTAATACCCGCTTTGCAGGGTCTTCATTTTTAAGGTCTATTTGCTGTATGTTTCGGAGCGCTTTAGCCGAAGCAGTGTTGCAAGCCAGTATAACCAACGGGCAGCCTTGTTTAAAAAGCCATTGCACACACTCCCAGGTATACTGGTGAATAGTTTGAAATGAGCGGTTACCATAAGGCGCCCGTGCCGTATCGCCCATATAAATATAATCATACTCCGGCAATTGCTTAAATATGGAGCGGAAAACAGTAAGACCGCCATAACCCGAATCAAAGATCCCTATTGGTTTATTATTTACCATTTGCACAAAAATAAAAAAAGCGCCCCGTATATTGGAGGCGCTTTGTAAATGTTTACTAATTACTTACTATTTTAAACCTAATTTAAGCTTTACAGCAGCCATAAGGTCATCTCCCGGAGGAGAAACTATTAGTTGTGTTTGAGCTGTATTAATTACATAATTATAGCCTTTTTCTTTAGCAACTGCTTCAATCGCAGTAGTTGCTTTGTCGCTTAATGGTTTGTAAAGTTCGCTGCCTTTGTTTTCAACCTGCTGTTGTGCACTGGTTTGTAAATCCTGCATGCGTTTTTGAATATCCTGCAATTCAGCCTGCTTTGTTGAACGAACAGCGTCAGTCATGGTTGCTTGTGTAGCCTGGAACTCTTTGCCTTTATTTTGAAGCTCTGTATTCATGGCCGATAACTGGTCCACAAACTGTTTTTGATAAGTATCAAGCTGTACTTTAACGGTTTTAAATTCAGGCATTTGCTGTACAAGTCCGTCGAAATTAATGTAGCCAATTTTTGCTTGTGCTTTGGCAAAGTTGCCTACCGTTAAAAAGCATACCGCCACTAAAGCAACTTTAAGTAGTTTTTTCATTTTTTTTGTTCTGTGTTTAAATTTAATGGGATTAATATATTGAGAATTTATTTTGCGGGTGAACCGGACTTTAAGCCAAGCTTTGTTAAAACGTCTGCGCTTTTATCATAACGCGGACTGGCATATAACATAATTACTTCGCTGTTTTTGTCGAATATCATATCAAGATTATCATTTTCGGCAACTGCCTGTATGGCTTTAGCCATTTTATCCTGCACTGGTTTTATTATTGAATTACTTTTTTGCGCAAGTTCACCATCCGGTCCAAATTTTTGACGCTGAAAATCTTTTGCTGTTTTTTCTTTATCTGCTATCTCCGCCTCACGTCTCTTTTTCATATCAGCAGTCATCAAAATCTGGTCTGCCTGGTAGGCTTTATATAAGCGGTCAAGTTCCTGGAAACGCGCATCCACTTCCTTTTGCCATTGAACTGACAACGCTTCTATCTGTTTTTGAGCAGATGCATATTCAGGCATATGTTTTAATATGTATTCCGAATCTACATAAGCAAACCGCTGCGCAAACGCACCGGTGAGTGTTATGAACGTAAAAAATAGTATTAAAATTGCCCTCTTCATTACAATTGCTTTGCAAATTAATTAAATCCGCCGTTTAAGCTCTGAGAAATTGAGAAATGGAACTGGCCTCTGTTAGCATCCGGAATACCCGGTATTTTATCAAATCCATATCCATAATCCAAACCAAGCAACCCAAAAATAGGTAAAAATATCCTGGCTCCAACTCCTACTGAACGTTTTACGTTGAAAGGGTCAAATTTATTAAAAGAATTCCAAACATTTCCACCTTCTGCAAATGCTAATAAAAATATAGTTGCCGATTGCCCCTGGATAACAGGATGGCGAAGCTCCATTGTGTATTTATTATAAATTGCGCTACCCGGGTTGGTATCTGCAGTGTAATGTGTTCCTTCAGGAATTATTGAGAAGTTTTGATAACCTCTTAAACCGATGATCTCACTACCCTGTAAAAACTGGTAGCTCTGCATCCCGTCACCACCCAATTTAAACCTTTCGAAAGGTGACGGGCCAACTTCTGAATTATATTGACCCAAAAAGCCAAACCTTACCTGCGACATCAATACCAGCTTGCCTGTTATCTTGGTAAACCATTGTGCATCATATTTAAATTTATAATACTCAACAAAATGGTACCGCTGCTCCGGAGTGGCTATTTTATAATTGATGTTGTTAAATAATGAATATGGCGGCGTAGCCTGTACCGTAAATTTAATATTTGATCCTGATGTAGGATAAATTGGCATGTCAACCGAGTTGCGGCTTAGTTCCTGGGTTAGCTTAATATTAAACGATGTTCCGTTTGAAAATAAATAACCTGTATAGTTATCCAAATTATAATGGTCAAAGTTTAGCGAGTAGTTTAACTGGAAGTGGTCATCAGGCCAGTTTAAACGTTTACCCAAAGTAACCCCAATACCATTTATACGTAATTTATTGTACAGCGGGTCGGTTGTTGCATAATACTGGCCTGTTGAACTTAACTGTGTATAAGCTGACAATGCAAAATAGATCGGTTTTTTACCTCCAAGCCATGGCTCAGAAAATGTAAACGAAAAGTTTTGATAAGTACGTCCGCTTGATTGACCTCTTAAGCTCAATTTCTGCCCGTCACCTTTTGGTAATGGCTTATAAGCTTTAAGATGAAACAAGTTACGGAGCGAAAAGTTATTAAAGGTTAGCCCAAGCGTACCCACTAACTGGCCGCCACCAAAACCGCCCGATAACTCAATCTGGTCCGACGGTTTTTCAACCACGTTGTACACAATATCAACTGTACCATCCTGGGGGTTAATATTGGTTGGCTTGGGTTCGGTCTTCTGCTCGTCAAAGTTACCTAACTGCCCAATTTCACGTGTGCTCCGGATTAACAGCTCCTTATTAAATTTCTGTCCGGGTTTTGTTCTTATCTCACGCATAACCACTTTATCGTTGGTTACATCGTTACCTTTTAAAATAACCCTGTTAATGGTATACTGCGGTCCTTCATAAACACGCAGATCCATATCAACCGTATCATTATATATTTTTGTTTGTACCGGGTCGGCAGAATAAGTAAGGTAACCGTCGTTCAGGTAGAATGAGGAGATATCATCATTTTCAGGTGTGGGGCCCATTAGCCTTTTATTTAATTCATCTTCGCTAAATATATCGCCCTTCTTTATTTTTAATATTTTGTTTAAAATATCTGCCGGGTATTTTGCATTACCAGACCATTTGATGTTACCAAAATAATACTTGCGGCCTTCAAACACCTTTAATTTAATGCCTACTGTATTGGGGCCAGTTTTAAAAACCGAATCGCTTACAATTTCAGCATCCCGGTATCCCCTGCCTTGCATTTTTGTTACCAGGTTCAGTTTATCCTCATCGTATTT
>JAQBOS010000297.1 GCA_028287925.1 Mucilaginibacter sp.
TTACGGTCCGGTTTGCCATCGAACACCTGGAGGTCGGGTGCAATAACCCGCGCATCTGCTACGGTCATGCCTTCCGTTATCCCGTATTTGCGGGCCTCGTCGGTTAATGCGGTAATTAGCATGCGCCCATGTTCCGGTTCGGTAAAGACATAGGCTTTCCCTTTCAGGCCCTTTTGGCGGATCGCCTTTTGGTCTGTGAGTAAATGCCGGAACCATATGGACGCGAAACGCTTAGGCATACTGACGATTTGGTTCGATAATCCGAGGCACAATTACGGTCTGGAAATTTTGCTTTTTCCATTCTACCGTCCAATTTCCAGGTTTGCCGTTCCGCACTTTAAGTAATTCCACCTGCCAGCGCGGATAGCCGACGCCGGGCATACCGGATCTTAACTGGCTGCGCACCGGGCGAATTTTCCAGCGTGTAACACAGGCTGTCGTATTGGCTTTTTTCACATCTTTCCGCAGTACAAAACCGGTTACGTGGCTTTTCTCAACGGCTAATTGTAGACGTTGGGATTCTGTAAAGCTGAGATCTTTTGTTTCACAGATCACCGTAGCAACGCCTTCGCATTTCAGGGCTTCTTCGGTTACCCAAAGCACATCTTTTTGCAGCGGTACATCCACGAATATAACGCGGTCGGGATCGACCCCGAACAGTTTAAGCGCTGGGGGATAAATACGGCGGGTATAGCTGATCCATAAACAGGCTCCGCCGTCGCTCAATAGTTTTTGAACCAGGCCGGCAATAAAACCACCGGTGGCAGCTGTATCCTCGGGACTACTGCTGATGAACTCGTGAATTGCGCCGGTGGGAAATACCCCATCGGGAAAGGCGGAAGCAACAACGCCAAGGCCCAAATCATTGTTCGCGCCTGGCTGCGGCGGGCGGAAGCCTTCCCAGCGCATCATATCCTGGCGAAGCCTACTGATAATTTCTTCTTTCGATTGGAGCATGGTACAGTTTTTAAAAGTCAAAAGCCATCTGATCAAAATTCAGATTGCGACTGCTGTTATATTGCCGGATGGCTGCGGCAATAGCTTTTACCTCATCCAGTGAAAAAACTTCATCTTCACTGAAGCCAATAATTTCTTCACTCGGCAGCGGTCCTTCCTCTATATTTACATAAATCACCGACGTATCGTTAAATGTCCTGATCTGATACCGCATAAAGCCAGCTGTATCAGCGAGTTGATCAAGCTGCTCAGCAGCAATTGTCGTCAGCCTGTTTGTGAGTTCGAATTGTAAATTAAATGGTACCATGTTTGCCAATTTTGAGGACTATAAAGTTATGCTAATATTTTTAGCAAAATCATATTTGTTTTTACATTTTTTTCTCCACTTTTGTTTTTATGAAGAATAAGTTGTTTGACGACCTGCCTAAATCAGTGAAACTTAGTACCGGAAAATGGCTGTATATTTTGCCTAATAAAGGGGATGGTTACCTCCTCTATGATCCCATTGACGAAAAAGAAATAGGCCGTATCCTCATGAACGACGCCGATCAATGGTTCTACGACGGTAACCTATTGAACGTTTACGAGGAAGAAGAAGTGGCGGGCGCGATCCATGGACATCAAAAGGAAATGGAGGATTTAGTCAAATCTTTGAAAATCGAGTCACATGGCGATCAGGAAATTTAGTATTGGTGAAGATTTAATCCTAACTGAATTGCACAGCGGTATGCAACTGGAAATGGTAACGGATCAGGAATCTGATGAAGCATTGTCCTGGATCGAGGGCTGGTTTGAGTTGCCCAACGGCCATTTGGTGATCCAAAAGTTCATCGTTTTGGAAATGGGCCAGCCCACTTATCAGTTGGCGAACGATGCGCTGGCGTTTTGGGGCAAGGAAGTGTTGGATGCGCAATTGTCCTCAGTACAACTATCGCCGGAGTTTGGTAACCTTTACCTGCTTACGGAGGTGATGCAGCATTACCAAACGCGCTGGAATTAATGATAAGCTATTGTTATATTTGAATATGGAGTATCAGCCCGGTAAAATTTATGAGGTGCCTTGCGCCGAGATCATGATGAAGGAAGATCGAAGGCAATACTTTTTGCCGGTGATCGATCTGCCGCATACCGACCAGGCTTTTGATTTCCCACACCGGCATTACCATATCGACGGGCGCTTTGCAATCCATCCGCGTATGAAGCACCGTTTACAGATCAGCGGAGGTTATACAGCGACGATCATCTTAACTGAGGGCACTGCGATGTATGATTTTAAGGGGGTGGTTAAGCAAGCTATGGTTTTTGAGCGGAGCGAAACAGGATTGGCGGTGCCGCTGGGGAGTGAAAAGTATGCGAAATGGTATGCGGGGTATGTCGGTCATTCTTGTGACGGCAAAAAATGCCCGCATTTAGGGATGGAAATGCTCGAACAGGATGGCAAGCTTGTTTGCCCGCTGCATGGATTGACGGCAGATGCGGCGACACTAAGAATTATCCAAAGAATTCTTCCCTCTTTTAACTCTTGAAACGGTAGCGTTTGGGCAATTCAATATTCCCGTTATCGTATATAATAAGAACTTGAGGCAATTTAAATATGATATTTTCCGCCCTATTGTGAAATCACAAGACATCATTATACTTACCTTGTGATGTGGAAAACAAGCAAGCCATCAAAGGAACAATTACTTCGCTCAAATGTGGTAAATTTACCTATGAATATTTTCTGTCCCATTTTGAGAGCACAAAAGTAGATGCCATTTGCTTTGAAATCTATGATGAAAATGAGCCCGCTGCAAAGAAGTACAGCTTTATTTTAGAGGTCATGGATAACGGCACGGATCTAAAAGTTATGGATATGTTTGCCTCCGATTATAAAGGGCGAGGGATTTCCATTCCAATGATTTTGAAATCTAAGGAGTTATTTGGCAAAAGAATTATCTCCAGTTCAAATAAACATAAGTCACGTCCAGGCGAAATGAATTGGGAGGAAGGTATAAAAAAGGTATGGGAACCAATGGTTGCCCAGGGACTTGCTGCTTACAACCCAATTGACGACCGGTATTATGTTTTATAAAAATAAAGAAAACCCAAATTGTGAAAACACTTATAGAATACGGAATATCTGACGGTGAGTGGTTGAATTACGAATCCAAATTATGCGGTGCTGCAAGTTCCTTAGACTAAACCTATTAAAGGCTATTCGTCGTCATCTTTTGCCTTATCGATCTGATCATACAAGTATCGTAGCACTTCTTCAAAAGTTTCATGCCAGGTGATGTTTTCCGGATCGGCAGGCAGGTAGCTGACTTTGTGAATATGCAGAAAAAAAGACAGCCCCATATTTAGGGTCTGATCAATATTCATTTGGTACCTGACATCTTCAAACTTTATCTTATTCATCAGGTTGAACAGCCTGGTATCGATATCGGGGTGTCTTAGCTGTTTAAGTTTCCTCGTTTCACTAATAATGAACAAAGCTGATAACTGAGCCACCACACAACCCATGGCCTGGTTGTAGGTAGCATCGTTTAATTCAGGGCCAACCAGCATATCAAAGGCATAGTTGTCTGCTTCTGCCTCAAGGACTTTCAATTCAAATAATTCTTCCAGTGTCAAATCTTCTGCCGGCTTTTCAACCAAGGAGAGGTAGGCTACGTGGTTATTGGCCAGGTGCGCTACCTCGTGATATAAAAGAAATTTAAGTGCTTCGGTAACCAATGCATTCGCCATCCGCACTTTATCATTAGTACCTGCAGGGTTTGGCATAAATTCCGGCCATTCCGAATAGGTATCTCTTAATGAAAATGCCCAGCCTATCAGGTAATTCATTTCATTAAGGCCAGTGGTTGTCAGATTATTGATTTGGATTACTTTTTGGTCTTCTACTGCCAGCTTTTGTGTAGCCTCATTTAAAAAAATAAAATTATAACACAGGCACCAAAGAAAGGACATAAACGGTTCATGAACCTCAATCCGCTTGGAAATAAGATCTACCTTGGGGGTCTTTAAAGCAGATTGCTCGGGATTAAAAAAGATCCCCCTGCGGATGAGTCCCTCTTCCACCAATGCATCAAGCCTGCTTACGGTTAGCGGGCTATTTTCATAAAACGAGTTGATAATCCGGTCATATAAAACGCGGATCGGGCTTTGATACCAGGGCAAAGCAGGCGTATCACTATTCCACATAGGTATTTACCCATTGAATGACATCGTGATAATCCCGCAGATCTAACAGGTAAGGCATAGATAGCTCTTGTTCCTTTTTTGCATCTGCTGTAAAATATGAGGTCGTAAAGATAATGCCTTTATTGGCCTTGTTTGTGTTAACCACATGGCTAAACCCGCGGATAATGTCCACGCCGATCTTTCGTGTGGGCGCATATTTTTTACATTCTATCAGCATCTTAAAAGGCAAACCTGCCAAGTTTTGTAAGGCAATAATATCCTTTCCGCCATCCCTGGTCCTTTTGGTAAGAAAAACCTCAAAATCTCGGCTTCTCAGCAATTCCGCCATCATTTCCTCAAACTCCCGGTGGTGTATCCGGTATAGCTGTTGGTTATCCTTATAAATTGCATCAATCGTTTTTTGAATGTGATTTGCCTCATTAAGCAGAATAATCTTAGTTTCCGGCGATTCCATCGCCGGTCCACCGATTAAATCATAATCAGTGACTTCCAATTCATCATCCTCCTCAGCGCTGAAATCATAAACTTTCAAGTCAAGACCTTTGAAAAACTGCAACGTTCTTTCATAGGATGTGGTAAATGAATTGATTTTACTTATAAAGTTATGATCCCCTAACAAAAAAGATTGGTGAAATTTGAATAGTTGGGCAGACTTTAAAAATTCGGGGCGTACAAATAAGGCATCAAACTTCCGTTGGGACTCCAGCATTGCTTTTAAACCGGGAGGCTGTAAACGATCCAACTTTTCCTGTACCTCTCGTATAGCCCTTAAGCCGGGAGGGTCAAGCTGATCGAGCATCCGCTGAATAGATGATTGTAAGTCTGACATGGCTAACTGCTTTGATACAAAAATACTAAAATTTTTAGTGGGTTTTTTGCATTAAACTTTTGGTATTTCCGGCCCGTCATAAGGGTTTCCAATAGCGTCCATAATCTGAATTAGCCGATGTCGGGCATGTCCGTTTTTGGGATCGTTCCGCATCATCTCAATGTTCCGATCCACCGCCTCTTTAACGTTAAATTGGGTTATCGCCCGGTTTATTCTTAGTGTTTCCGGTAAGGTTACGTTATCAAAGTAGGCTATCAACTCCTGATCTGTCATCCTGCAAAAATAGCAAGACAGGATAAAGGATTGGTAAATGTTTATATTTTATTCAATACAGTAGACTCAATCGTTAATATCATTCAGCTTCTTCTGATCATCTTCTGAAAAATGAACATGTTTGGACAGATCTTTAACCATATTCCTGGCAAAAATAGCGCCATCAGAATTACTTTTCATCACATCATCATCCCCCAGATCAACATTCTCGCCATAGATCGCTTGCTTTAACTCTCTTCGATGGTTCAATTCGTCCATCTTTCCTCTTAATTTTTCAACCATGGAGAAATCCGGTTGACCATGTTCCATCAAGTCCGCAAAATCTTTGTAAGGTGCAAGATTGACTTTGATCACTTTTTGCATCACTTCCCCCCATTGCAATACCTCCCGAGCTGAAAATTCCTTATTATTTCTCGACTGCATTTCCATCACCATCGCCAGGAACATCTCTGGCGTTCCATTCCAGCCAGGCTTAAACTTGAAGAGCTTTAGAAAAAATGATAATACTCCCATGGCCTTTAATTTGTGGTAAATAAATCATTGTTACTGTAAATATAAACATTGCATCCCCGTGTTGTCAAGGCCCCGCTGAGTGTGTACAACGTCCAACCGCTTTTTTGACGAACCTTTACTTTTCCCGGCGGTGGGCTATTTTCGTTGATATGATGAATATGGTGAGTTAGATATTTGAATGCTTTTTAGCTCAAGTATTTTTATCTCTTTAAAAAACAAGCAAACCAATAATTGCCTTCATGAAGTTTTTCAATCGTGTAACCAAAAGGCTTAACCAATTTCTCTATATCGAAGTGTTCAAAAAACCTTTTGGGTAATTCAATCGATTCGGTTTCAGAAGTTTTTCTCTTGATCTTTGCTAACATTTTAGTTGGATATTTTGCTTCGTGATTTTTGCTCCAAAGTGAATCAACAATTAAAAGTGAATTTATTGGGGGTAGCTTTTTAAACAACACTTGAATACTATTGTCTGAGAAGTGCGATAAAAAAAATGAAAAAAATACAATGTCAATCTGCTCCTTTATTATCTGCCGCAAATTAAATTGTTTAGCAAAAATATTTTGATTAATAATGGTAAGCTTGTTGTTTTTAGGAGCCAAGGATAAGGCAATCCTGTTAACTTCAATTGCAAAATAATGATTTATGGTGTTCTCGAAAAGGTAAAACCATTGGCATCGCCCAGACCCAATATCAATGAGATTTCCTTTTAAGTCTAATGAAGAAATAAATTTTGCAATCATCAAACGGTCTTCAATGAATTTATTGTTACTTTCAATGGCTTCCTTTTGATAATGCAAATATTCATTACCATAATATTTTTGAACATCCTCATGAAGCATTAATTCAATATCATTCATTGATAGCTTCTGACCCCTTCTTTTCCTTTTGATAAGTTTAATTAAGTCCAATCCAATGAGTTCGATGTCCTCTGTTGCAATATTTTGCTTATAAACAATTGTCGTGTTATTTCTTTTACTCCATGTAGCGGCTATTTCCCCGGATTGAATTTTGGATTCAGTTCTTTCTAAAAGCGATGGCACATTTTCAACAGCTTCAGGGAATGGTATATCCCAAACCCTATTCGCCAATCTATTTATACAGATTTCTTTCGATGCATGCAAAATTAAACAAATGGCAATTACAGTGTTTTTATTAAGCAACTCAAATAACTCATCTGCAACTTTACCGACTCCAATACATTCAATGAATTGATTTTTATTTTTCTTTATAGATGCGAAAAACTGCTTTCTGGCCTCTGTTTCACCTTCTTTGCTCCCATCGCTAAATTTTCTTCTAAAATCATCAATGGCAACTACTTCAAAAAGAACAGATTTACTTAATAGGCTTATTAAGGTTGTTTTGCCCGATCCAACATTTCCAAATACAAGGATTTTCATTTTAGCATTTATTTTAAGTTAAATGTCTCCTTTAAAGCGAATCGGAATATCTCTGCTGCTTTGGCATAGCTTGGTGATGAGATAGGCGAAAACGTAAAGTGTATCCCTACGGAGGCATTTATTTCTAAAACCTCATAACCAATTTTGGCCGAATGAATAATATCAACCGTAACAAATCTTGCATTTATAGCTTCGGCTGCATTGATTGCCAACTTACTCATTTCTTCATTTTCTACTATTTCATAGTTTGTACCTAATAATCTATTATGGTTCCATTGCAAAAATATCTTTTCATCGGCAAACGGAATTTCAGTGAATCTTTTCGTTAAAGATGAATCAAATAGTTTTCCGCTTTTTGAAATAATATCTTTGTTGTCTTTAACGTAATCTGAAAGCAGTGCAATTAGCGAGCTTTTACCATCACCAACTACAAACGGGATCTGCTTCTCATAACTTAATAAACATTTTCCGTCCAAAACAACGTTTCGGTATTCGCGAATATTTTTCCTGAACGGGGAAAGGCAAAATGTAATGTCAGTAGCATATACTTTTGACAGGGCAGTTTCAAGCTCCGGCTCACTATTTAATAAATAGACCCCTTCACCTTTTGTAGAATTGTTTTTCTTTATTAAAATCGGAAAGCCGTTTTCAGTAATAAATTGTTGAATGATTTTAAAATTGCCTGCCACACTTTTCCTTTTTTCCAGAACAGCCGGACTAAACATTAATTGATGAGGGACGTTTGGGACATTATTTGCAGTAAGTATTTCGCTGCATAAATTTTTATTCCTAATCATTTTATAGCAGGCTGAGTCATTTAACGGGAAAGTATAGCCTACTATAAATTTTTTAATCCCACTTTTAGAAAGCTGTATAGCCCAATTACCTGTAAAGAAATTCACCTCAATACCAAGAGATGATGCTTCTTCGCTTATTAATTTAATATATTCTGGGCTATGCATTATGAATATGATGGGTTAGTTTAATTCTTTCGTTATCCAATTGTTTTGATATCCAATCTTGAAGTAGTTTTTCATTACTTTCCTGCAAATAATCTAAAAGGCATATAAATACTTCAATTAGAACTATGGTTTTTGACGCAATATCAGCAGAATGATATATTGGAACTGTTTTAGAAAGCTTCAAGTTGATTTCAGAAGGAAGCACATCTTCAATATCTCTATCGACTCTCCCCAAAAAATCTTCATGTTTTATCACATTTAGACGGATAATTTGCATTACATATCTCCTAAAAATATTCAATTGCTCTATTGCATTCCATAAATGACCTCTTGAAATATTTTTTTCTATTTTTTTTAATGTAACTACTGCAAGCGAAAAAGGATTGGGTTTTAAAAACGGTTGCCTTGTAAATCCAGGGCACGCTATTTGTTTTGTCCTGCTTTTATTAATCATTTCACCATTGTCTAATAATATGTAGCCATTGGGCTCCCAAAAAAATGTTTCTGCATTTTCAGAACTTATCAGACATAAATCAATACTAAAATCAATATCATTATTAAAATAAACTGTATAAAGCTTTTCTGTCCAGGGAAAGCTTCCCTGGAAAACAACGGCATCAACATCGGGTAATAAAGCAAGGAGGGTATTTAAATTAGTTTCAAAAACGCTCACCTGGTCTACTAAGCAAAATAAATCAACATCTGATTTTACAAAGTCTTCTTTATAAGAAAGTGATCCGCCTAAAAGAATACCAAAAATTTGGTTATTATTTTGCAGTAAAGAAAGTAACTCATTGAGCCGTTCGGCTCTAAATGGTGAAAGTTGCTTAACGCTATCAGGTAGTTTATTTTTAAATAAAGCTATCATTAGGTGATATGTGTATAAAATTCATTGGTAATTCTATCAATACAAAATTCATTTATTACATATGTTGCTCCTGCATTCCCTTTTAATTTTGCTCCCGTTCTGTCATTCGCAAAACTTATTATTGCACTAACCGCATAATCAATATCGAATAAATAGCTTATGGAAGTTTCTAAAGCCAAAACTTCATTTAATTCATCAAATTTTAATTTTTTGGTCGGAAAACAAACACCAGCATTCGCTTTTTTAATATGAGGACTGATTCCCACTACGTCAGAGGTTACAACAGGTATTCCGCAGCCCATCGCTTCCATTAAAGAAATATTGAAAGAATCATGTACGCTTGCATTAAGTTCAACATCTGAAATCTGCATTAAATATTCAACGTCTGATAACACTCCCGTCCAGTAAATAGTCAAGTTTCCTTTTGTCGTTACATAAGTAAATAAGTCATGATCACTCAATTTTCCTAAATTTAGGTTAAGGGAAGTGATTGCATCATACGGAATAGGGCCTACCATTAATAAAATACATTTTTCATTAATTAATTGGGCAGATTTTATGGCAATTTCCAAAACAATTTCAGGGCACTTTATTTTTCGCATACTGCTATGATGATGAATAATAAAATCATCATCCGTTAAACCTAAATTTCTCCTTCTTTTTGATTTTTCCTTCTCCTCAATTGGGAAAAATTTTTCTTTTTCAAGTACAGGCGATAGGACACTAATATCACTTTTAATATTAAAATATTCTTTTATTTCCGAAACAAAGCCAGGTGAGTAAGTAATTATTGAATTTACAAGTGGGCTTTCCAACAACCATTTGACTCTTGATCTCATTTGTGTTCCAACTTGCCAAATATCAGAGCCTACAGGGTGGATTATAAGTTTAAAATTGTCGTTTTTAAAGTTTATAAGCTGGCTCTTTACATCATGAAGAATGTTGCAGTACGGAAATAAATTCGCACCAAAAAGAATAGGGTCTGCTACGGCATCCAATCCTTGAATAATTTTATCAGTTGCAGAATAATTATTTAATGATTGGATGTCAATCACCTCTGAATTAACATTGGTTAAAGCCAAGTCATGGATTCGGACTTTAGTCTGCGTGTAGGCAAAATATTGAGGCATTTCAAAAAAGTACGCATCAACAGCGTGATCACTTCGCGAAATATGGTTTAACAAGCGACTCGTGTTTTTACTTCCACCGGCAAAACTGTGATGGTACATACTGAAAATATTCATAATTTAATCGAGCCACTCTTTAATGATACTTTTATATCTATCAGACATTTTTTCTTCTTTATAAAATATTAATTCAACATGATGCAGAATGGTATCTTCAAAATCTGTTGTCGAATTCGGCTTGCTTATTGATTTGAGAAGAACCGGTAAGTCGTTCTTATTACAGCATATGTCTTCTAATATTTGCGAAGTAATTAAATAAATTTTTGCCGACACCAACCGTTGATGAAGATTCCTTCTTTTAATTACTGCCGTTTTGCAAGTATCTAAATCTGTTTTAAAATTCTTATCTTGTATGTTTTTAACGATGCAAATATAAGCAAGTAACCACCAAGCGTTTGGGCCTGCTAATTTTAGTGCATCTGTAAAATTGTCAAGAGCCTGTCCTAAAAGTGAGACGTTACCAGATTTCCAGGTGATCCACCAGGACTCAAGATAGTATCTCCCCGTCCAATAATAATAATTTTCTGATTCCTGAAAAGAAATTGGTACTAAGCCAATATGTGTATCTGCTTCTTTTAATAGCGCTTGAAAAGGAAGCTTATCATGTTTGTATTGATAAGCTTCCTTAATTTTGCTTTCTGCCAAACCCAATTCAAAAATGGTTTTTAATTCATCAGATTGCTCGATCTTACATTCTTCTATGACTTGGGATATTCTGCCCCATTTACTTAAGCGCATATTAAACCTGAAAAGATCTTTGATTATTATTGGGCTATAACCAAATCTTTTAAAAGCTTTTTCGGCTTCTAATCTTCCTGTTGGAATATCATCGTTATTATTATACTCAAGAAGGTTCTTGTGGGTATTTCTAATTTCTTCTTCTATGTGTTGATCATCCGCATTACTTGTTTGAATGGTTTTATGAGTAATACGTGGGAGGGAAGCACCTGCATTTTCATTTTGGCTATCGGTTTCTGATGGGGTAATTGGATGTTTATCAGCGAAGCAGTTGAGAATTTTAATCGTTTTCTCAGAAAATTTTTCAATGCAATTGTTGTCTGCGACATTAGGCTTTGCTGTGAAAAATTTACGAAGCGTTGAATTCGAAATTTCCCCGCAGCCATCTAAAAGGCCAATAAGCGTTTTATATGAATGGCTGTATTTATAGGTGTATGAAAGAAATTCTTGGTTTGTGCAATTTAAATACGCAGTTGCGACGCGTTTTCGTATGGCTTCGATTTCTGAATGCAAATATGGCCTACGACTGTACACTTCTTCCATTAATAACAAATATAATATTTCTCGTTGGTCGTTTCGTTGGACGATCTAAAAATCTGATAGTCTGTTAGGTTGACTAATAAAAAAAATCCTTTTGCTGTCCTTTGTAGTATTAAACAGCTTATGCCGTTACGGCTACATAAATACAGTAATGGCTCACTTTAAATTTAAAACAAAATGAGAACTAAACTAAACTTATTCGCTCGATATGCGGTTAGTAGAAGGGCAAATCATCCGAAAATTATGGAGGCTTTAACCGCAGAAAGAAAGACCTATGCGATAGATGAATTTGAAACATCCTTCCATAAAAAGGAAATAAAACGTCACCGGTATGTTGAGGAATTGGAAACAAGGATTTCTAAAGGCGATGAACAACTTATCAGTACGGATAAATGGGGTATCGAACGTTTTTATCAAGCCCCAATAATGAAACCGAATGAAGTAGCCACCGCCCGTAAGGACTGTAGTAGTTGGAGAATGGTAACTTTAATCGTTTTTATTTTTGATACCTATTTTGCCAGCATGATTGTTCCATTCGTCTTGCCTGGTGGAGCATCATGGGTAAGAATGCTAATTGGCGGCTGCATAGCATTCTTAGTTATCTTATGTTCCGAAACTGGTTTTAAAAACCTTGCTCTTTATTTTGATGGAAAACAATTGTTGAAGAAAGGTGAACTTCCAGAATCTGATGGGCCAAGGGTAACAAAAAGGTTAGCAACAGCCATTGCATTTATCACCGCCGGAGTGTTGGCTACTTTTGCAATTGCGATGGTTCGCTTTATTTTTCTTGAAACCGTTGATGTTGGTGTTAACAGTCATTCTGCATTAATAAATCAACTGAATGCCAAATTAAATTCAGGGTCAAAATACGCTGCATTCACAACATTTATATTGGCCTTTATTGTTATCGGCCTTTTTGCTTATTTCAGTCTGCAAAAAAATAAATATGCCATTCGCTATAAACTTTACAGAAAGTACAGCAAAAACATAAACCGCATTAATAAATTGATTTTTAAAATTAGTAAATTAAATACGCTTTTCTGGCATAACATAAAGGATAACCTGGAGGAGGCATGGTCTGTCATGCTACATATCAGAAGGATATTAAAACGATCAGTTGACGAAGATAATCGCGTTAAAGAGGCAGAGTATAATCATGTTACGGGTGAGCCGGGGTTTGTTTTAGACGATGACATGTATAGGTATTTTGAAACTGTAGCAAGTTGTAACCGAAACCTTTTCTTATATGGTATTGATGAATCCAAAGAAGTAAGAAGCTTGAAACTTTCGTGGAATACGGCAATGATCCGAATAAACACTATGATCGAGCTTTATAAAAGCACACATAATTATAACAACAAAAATGCAGCAAGAAAGCCAGCAACGATCCAAAATGCAATAAATATAGCTATCCTGTTTGTAGGCTTGTTATTATTATCATCTTGCGGGGATGTACCCAAAAGTATCAATACAGTAACTTTTGTTGACTTGACCGGTTCTGTAAAACCTTATGTCAAACAATATTATATGCAGATACTCCATTCATTGTTAAATGCGTTAACCCCGGGGAGCAGCCTTGTTGTATTGCCTATTGACGGTAGTACCGAAAAGGGCAGCAGCGAGTTTATTAATATACGTATTCCACCAATGAGTTTTTTTGAAAATGACCTCGATCCACCAAGCCAAAAGCAGTTCCTTTCAAATCTAAGGTTTGAAACATTTAAGGATTCTGTGCTTAAGGCGGTGGAGGTCGGTATAAATCAAATAACTACTGTTCAAAGAGAGGGGGGTGATACTCAACAAACAGATATTTTAGGTGCATTTCGCCTTCTGGAAAAGTATCAGAATAATACTAATAAGTCGAGTAAAAATATCGTGCTACTATTATCCGATATGTTGAATTGCGATAAAGAATTGGATATAGAACATCGCAATTATGACAAGAATGCCCAAACAAAAATTATTGACAAACTGCAAAAGGCAGATCTTTCTCAATGGCAGGTTTTGGTGCTAACAGGTGTGTCTAAAATTTCAAATGAAAAATATTTATCAACTAAATGTTTTTGGAGCGGCTACCTTACCAGTAGCCACAATAAAGGGTTGCTTTACGAGTCGGGCGCAACATCTTTAATTTTTAAAAAAATCCAGGAATTAACAAACCCTGATGAGGATAAACTTGCATTTTTAAATTAGTAATATTGTTGGGTAATTTTGCGATTACAAAAGGGCGATGACTTTTCATCGCCCTTTTGCTTCAGCTCTTATATCAATTTCGATCTTGCAGTCCTAAAATATTCCAGATTACTTCAATTTTTAATAAGATCTTGAAGCGCAAAAATAGCGTTCTCAGGTCTGCGATCCGCTGAAGCTATGACCCCTTATTCAGCTGTTAATCGACCAAAAGCGCGAGCCTGGTAAATAGTCAAGGAATGCCTCACTTATCGTCATTATGGCATCCCCTTCGGGCCGGGCTTTCCGCTATATCTTCTATCGAAGGATGCCGCTTCCAATCCCATGATGCATTATGGCAAAGCACTTTTGCCTTTGCCAGCGGAGTAAAAAAAGGTTGCCTGGACAGTATTGTTTGACCACGCTTCATTCCATTTCGCTGGGGCATGCAGCATTTTTACATATCCGTATTTTATGTAATCCGACGATTATTTTAGTATAATGTGTTTATTGGGATACTAAACTTCAACCCATATAAATGCTGTGAAGGCTCCGTGACGCGGATGTAGTCTTGAAACTGGAAGAATGGTTCAATGTTAATATTGCTTTTTCCTGTTTTGTCCTGCAATCCTACTACAATACCGATGCTGGGTGATGAGATATATCCGGTAGAGAAACCCGCTTTATCTGAAATAACGATGCTATAAGTATAATTCAGGTCCAGGCCCAAACCAACCTTATTAATGGTTTTCATAATGATAACCTCAGCGCCAAAATCGGGAAGCCACTTTGGTTTAACAAGATCACCGGGCACCTTAAATATTTGTTCATTTGTCTTTTGGATCAAACTTGTGTCAGTTAGTTTGCTGAATCCGTTATAGGTTGCAGGCGTGTAAATGCCAGCGAACATGTCTTTTCTGCCAATCTGAGCATTTGCGCTTAAATAATAATTCATGTGATTTGAGGTGCCGATAAAGTAGTTTGCAGCAAGATTCAAGGAACCGGTATATTCGATGGACGTTTTAGGTGAATCGTAGGTAGTTGGATCTTTTTGTAATATATAATTGGCATTGTCAAAGGATGCAAAGTTTACAGTAACCTTATACCAGAAAAAATTTTTGGAACTCCAGATACTTTTAGTTAGAATCTGTTCGTATTTGGCGATGGAATCCTGGTATGCCTTTTCGGCATCAGTAAGTTTGCCAAATTCAGGGTGATTAAGAAAGGTCATTTCACTTTTGTTTTGATAGACATTATCATAACTGTCCTTCATGTTTTTTCGTAGTTCATCATAGATGGACTGGTAATTATCTAAACTTATTTTAGCGTCCTTGGTGTCCAATTTCCGGTAGCCTTCTCCAACGATACGAGTATAAGTGAAATTACCAACTAACGTCCGCCAATCCTTTAAATTCAATAAGCTTTGATTACTTAAAACACCGGTAATATTGAATGCATAAACATTGTCTTTCTTTTTGGAGGAAAAATCATCAGACCAGGCATAAGGGCTGAAGGCAAGCTTATAGGTGTTCGGATCGATGGTCAAAGACGCAAATTGGCCGACAGTCGCACTATTGTCTGCAATGGTTAGTGTTGAAAAATCTGTTTTGATTAAATTGTTAAACGTATATGCGGATGCAAAATGGCAATTGCACGGGTCATTGAGAAAGGCTATGTCTTTGTCAGCGATATCTTTCAATGCTTTGTCCAATTGGACGGGGGTATATGGCTTGGGATCAGGTAATATTGTTGCAGGCTGGCCTTGCCCTAAGCATTGGAACATGATGCTAAAAAGCAGAATAACAGATAAGGTAAGCTTTTTCATAATGTAATAAGGTTAAGACCTTAAATATAATAATATCAGTTAGTTGCAACAAAAATATTATTATAAATTGTGAAATTGGAAAACCTCTTTCTTTCTTCTGTTAGTAGGTTTCTCCAAAGTTTTCAAGCTGGTGTTTAAAAAGCCATTTTTCAAAATATATTAAGTCGGCTCTGCCCATTGTTGTATAGGATAGCCACTCATGGTCCAAATTCTCGAATAAAGTATTTATCGCAGGATTTATACTTTGCAGATAACTTTTAAGGTTTTCAAAAACCTGCTCCCGTTTTGAAAAAACCATCAATTCAAGAAGAAATTCAGCTACTTTCTCGTCCTTAATGTCTTCCGGTAATTTTTTCCGCGCTTTTTCTTTTCTGATAGTCTCAAAAATTAAAGTACTTCTCAATGTGTGTGAAACAAATGCGAGCCAGTTTGAAAATATTGTTTTAGTCTCCTGTTGTTTTAAATTGTTCAGTAACCTGATCACAAGGGCAGCGGCTTCACCCATTTTGATAGGCAAAAATGTAGCCGTGACGGCAAATGCACCAGCCTGGAAAAATGCATCCGATAGAAACTTAACGTAACCATAGTTAGGCATGGTGCTGCAAGCAGAAATGAAGACCAGTGGCGCGCTTATATTATGCTTTATAATATCTTCACCGGTTAACAAAACATCATTTTTATCATCAACGACCAGGTAGCTCGAAAGATTTTGCTCATCGAAATCGCCGTGACAATCAAAGATTAATAAGTCAGGCTGATATTTTTTAACGGCATCACTGATCTCAAGTACGGTCTTGCAAATGATGCTTATATAGCCAAGCGGCCCCTGCAATGCCTCGAACATCTCGAAAATTTTATGCATATCATCCTCATCATCACTTGCGCAATGAATGATGAGGGTTCTTTTTAAAATATCAGGTTTGATTCTGAATATTAATCTCTGGCTATGGACATAGTTATTGATCAGGCTATTGAAATTGAATTCAGGAATACGGCAAATATCATGAGTCAGACACAAAGGATATGCCCCCAGCTTTAACCATTCCATAGGTAGGTCACTTATAAACACCAACTGACCGTCTCTTGAAATCAACCTGTCTTTTAATTCGTCATGAACCATGTGTTTTCTCATCAAATCGCCAATAGTGCCGATTTTTTTTATAGCCCTTAGCTTATTTGGGAAAGACTGTTGAAAATGCGACAGATCCATATTTAGCGACTTTCCAACTATTGGCAGACGGAAAACTGGTGAATAGTTAAATTGTGCATGCAGGTATCCAAGATAATCCAAGGATAATAACCTTGTGGTTACTATGGCCAGGACCTGTCCGATTTGATCTCTTTGTAAATATCCGGCAATGTCATTTTCAACTCCATAGGTATAATCTAATGATTGCTCTGTTTGCGATGCCCTGAAAAGCATCTTTTCTTTTTTGCTGGATAAATTTTTGGATAATATCTTTCCATACCTGGGAAAATGGAATGGAGCAATAATAATCATTGCAGGATTTATCGGTTCAATAGGCGTAACGGGCTTTTTTGACTTAATGACCTGATGTAATTTATCTATCACTCTGGTCTGTTCGATCTGGATGCCAGCTCTGTTTTTATTAAAAAGTTCAACATCTTCCGTCTTAATCTCACCGGGCCTTTTTAACCAAAAATTGGCAAGGATTTGGTTAAGCATGAAATAATTGTTTTTTGCATAGAGCGTCGGATAATTCGGGTTAAGATTTTCTGCGTTAGGGTTGGATACAAAATCGAATTTTTCAATCTTAGTATCATAAACTTTAGAGATTTCTGCATCAATTGATAAAAGATCATTTTCAATCAAGGTAATTAATTCATGGCCATTAGTAAATGCTTTTGAATCATCATAGAATTTGGCATCTTCAGCACCAGGGTTACCTACTAAAACAAAATAGCCAAATGGGATTTTTTTTAGAAAGGCACCAACTTGCTGGTGATTCTTTATACTTTCATCAATAAGAAAAACTTTAACCAGGTCTTTATTAAATAATCCGGAATACAATTCGAAATTATGTAAATCTACTTCTACCGGTCCACTAAACATAATATCGGGTAGCATGTATAAATTGATAGCCTTTCTTATCCCAACCTGGTAACAAAATTCAAAAAAATTGGCAGAATCTTTCAGTTGCAAAAGATCCTTTGGAAATTCCCGCAACAGCTCAAAAGCAATTTTGAAAAAATCATTAGCCGCATATGCCGTGTGTGGGGTGATAAATGTATATTGAATTTGGCTAACCGAAACTACAATATCTGATCCCTTTACAGGGGGAAGGTTATACTCACTCATATCTGATAGGTTTATTTTGCCAAATTACTAATTCTTATCGTGTCGAGGGACCAATAATGATTAGTTGGTCGGTTGTCTTATCGCCTATGGCTCCATTGGCATTTTTTATTTAATCAATAATTATTTTAATCGAAACGGGTAAAAAGCGCAGCTAAAATCAAGCCCGGATGTTTCGTTGGATTTGCAAAAGACTACGGCATAAACGGTTTCCTCCCCAAAGGGTCCCCTCCAATTATTCCGTTTCCTTTTGCCCGTTGCCGGGCTTTAAGATTTGCTTTCTTTTTTCCCTTTTTCTTTTAAAAATAATTAATCAGGGCAAGGCGGCGAAAGGAAAAGCAAACAAATAATTATTCATTAAAAAATTAAAAATTATGCTATTCACAGGAAGATTAACCGCAAAAGCAGAAGTAAATGCGGTAAAAGGGGACAAACAGGTAATCAATTTTACCGTAGCCATTAACCAAAGATGGAAAAACAAAGCGGGCGAAAAAAAGGAAAAAACCGCATTCGTTGACTGTGCTTACTGGCGCAATTCGGGTATTGCCGAATACCTCACCAAAGGCGCAGTAGTGGAAATTTCGGGATGGATGGAAGCACAAGGCTACCAAAGTAAAAAGGACGGCATACGTGCAAGGCTTACTTGCACCTGTGACACCATCAAGCTGTTTTCTTTAACCGCCAAGAACGAACAAGAAGCCGGGAACAAAGCAGTTGCAGGAGTTGCAACAGGCGCAGGTGTTGACGAAGACGATTTGCCATTTTAATCCTTACCACAATGAAAGAAGCAATCAAATTTTCAATTCAAAGCCTGCTATCCCGGAAAGACGGTAATGTTTCAGGCCCAATGTCACCCACGCTATTTGCTAAGGAGATGGCGCAATCCGCAGGTTTCAAATATAACCGCCTTGCCCGTGTGTGGTTTGAGGATGACAGGATAAACCAATGCAAAGAAGATGGCGGTTTGACAGGACATGACACCTTAATCATAGGCGCAGTGTACACAAATGATGTATGGTTGAGCCTATGGGTTGATTCGGGTGTTGGCGGTATGCCAATCGCAATGGCTTATCAGTCTGACCGTGAAATTCAAATAACGCCAGTTTACAAAGAAGCTAAATACGCAAGGAAACTCACTGAACAAGAGATACGTGAAATTTTCGATTGCGTATTCCTTGACACGAATCAAATCAACATTAAACAGGAATAACCCCAAATAAGGGGGAGCAATCCCCCTTGTTTCAAAATCTATAAATATGACACGCTCAAATCTATATATCAGACTAAGTAACGGCAACTTTTTAATATGCGTTGCCGACAGCAGCAGCGCACCGGAACAAGGTTATATCGTGGAATCATTGATACTTCCGCTTTTAAGCCTTGAAAATGCAGAAAATGAACTTGCGTTGATAACGGAACATTGCACAATGAACGAACAGCGAATAAATGCCACCTACCGCTATGAAATAAACCTAAAGGCTAAAACCGTAGCATTTTACGAAGAACATTATCACTATAAATCGGACAGGTTCAGCGTTGGCGAAAATCTTACAGACAGATACTCCACCTACCTTTTGTCTATTGATAATCAAACCGTTTGAGGCCATGAAAACAATACAGCTTAATCTTTACCCTTTTGTGGAACTAAAGGAGTGCGCAAAAGAAACCGCCCTGAATGATAACCGCTTCATTAATGTAGATACCAATTGGTGGGAGTTTATATACGAAGATGCGGAAACTGCAGGGTTGAAAATTAGGGGCTTTGACTTAGACCGTGCTTATTACTGCAATGCTGAATTTAAAGCGGATGCAATTAACTGTGCAGGGTTGATAGTAGACAATCATGGCGAAAACACCGAAACCTACCAAGCTACCATGAACTTTTGGACAGGCAGGGACGGGATAGTAAATACATGGCCAAAGGACAGGAACGGGGAGTTTGAAAACGTTGGCGAACTTGATTGTGCCTTAGACCGCATAGAGGAAAGTTTCTTACAGACAATCAGCCACGAATACCTTAAAATGTTGCTTAAAGAATATGAATACTTAATCAGCGACAGCAGGGTATCTGAAACCCTTACCATTGGGGAATACCCTTTTACGGCAGACGGCAAAATTGCCACCGACCTTGAAAAATTAGCACAAGCATAAACTAAAATCTTAAAAAAAATGACAACGAACTTTTTTCAAAATATAGCAAGCCTTAACGTTCCGGGAGTTTGGAAAATCGGTATTACTACCGATGAACAGGGCAACATCAAAATAATGGGTTTATTCAACATTCATAACAATGGAACACAAGCTGCCAAAATCGTACCGCCATTTATTTTAGGTGGTACGCCCGAAGAAATGGATAACAGCTTTTTTGACACCATAACCAAACCTGTACAGGAAACCGCAGGGATTTTTCACAACATGGAAGATTACCGCAAAGGGCTTGACAAAGCTAAAAACCTGTCAAAATCGACTACGGGCAAAACAGTTTCAGCCCCGGCAGGGAAAAGCCCCGACTATGAAATGCCCGACCCGAAAGCGGAAAAGAAAAAGGCTTATGAGGCCACAATGAAAGCCATAAATGATTTGAACGCAGATTGCAAATATGAGGATGCTATTAACCTCATACCATCCATTGAGGAATGCCCCGACAAGGAAACGGAACTCAAAAACCTGAGAACGGACCTTAACCGCAAAAAGGAACAGTATGCACAAATCAAATTATTCTAACCATTAAAAGACACGATTATGTTTAGCGATTTATTGCCAAGGGTTTTCATCCATAAAGATAATGGACAGGAAATAACTTTAACCGACCCAGATATTAACCTAAGCCCCGATGAGGTATGCGATTTTTATAGTACGCTCTATGCGATACTAACCACCGCCAAAATAGTAGGACCTGAATTTAAGAACGACAAAGCCGAATACCAGTTTGTCACCACATTAGGAACAAAAGGATAAATATGAAAGAAAGTACACAGGCAGGCTTTATCAGCCTGCCTAAATCAAAAAGACAATGCAAACTCTATCAGCAATTAGGAATATTCGCCAAAAGCCTCAATCAGCTACCCGATGCGCAGGCCGTATTAAAGGACAGAGCCAAATCAGCCCCTGTACATCTGGTGCCGATGGTTTTTTAAACCACGGCTTTATGCCACTTTGTGAACCTGCCAAACACCTGCCTGAACAGGAGGAAACCGAAAACGGCTTTTTTAAGTCAGCGGTACATTTAGGAAAACTGCATAACCTGTCCTTAGTAGATGTGAACGGGTATAATTACCCCTATAACATTTTGCTTGCGCACCGTGATATACAAACCAAGCTGAACAGGCAACCCTACGACACGGAATTATTGATTACCCAAACGGGTAAGGATAAACAGGTTTCCTTAGTGACCGAACAGATTTTTGAAGTTGGTAACCAACTCTTTTATATCCCGGTCGTTCCGCTTTTTACTTTTTTACGAAAGAAAGAGAACAAGCAATGCGGAACATTATTGCTTGCCGTCATGAGTTACCTCTACCGGGAAGCCGGAGTACCTTACTACCGTGATGAGGGTTGGTATATGTTCGATGAGTATGAAATGAACAGGGAGTTTTTTTTAGAGTGCCACCAAGAAAACCCCGACGATTATGAAGAAGATATTTCCGACATCCTTAAAAACGATATATGCGGTGACATCATGCAACGCAAGCTGTTTAATCCTTATCACCTTATACATTTAGCGGAAAACATAGAACGGTTTAGCCCTGCAAGTCCCTTGCAGGAAGAATGTTTGCAGATCGCACAAGATACACTACAGCTATTTCGTGACTTTCCCAAATGTTCGGTTTTCCAAAACATTACCCCACCTGATGAAGATGAGGACGATGAAGTACCCACCCCCGAAACTTACATTGCCTTTGTAGGGGATTGTAAAGGCTGGGTTTTTGAAAACATCGAACGTTCGGTCAATGACTATTTAGGGAACTTTTCCCAAATGGCGTTGCCATCCCGCACACAGGTATTTGGCGGTACGGATAACGAAATAAAGAACCTCGAATTTGAATACCGTCTTTTTGAATTAATTGAAAATCTGTGCAATATTTTATTCGACTTGAAATGAGAACTAACATCACCCAACAATTCGGGCATTTATACGAACCTGTAAAAGCCCTGCTGATTTACAGCAATAACGAAAAGAAAAATATCTATGTAGAAGCCTTTGATATGGACAACAACGGCAAGCCCATTAATGCCCATCCCTTATCGGTTCAGGAAAGCATAGCATTAGCCACTGCCCTTGATACCTCAGAAGATTTACAGACCAGCTTTTTAGACCCTATCGGTTTAATGCCAACTAATGTGTTATATATCAACAGGGGACGGAATGCCTTTGCCCTATGGCACACACCTGCCAAAAAAGCAAGGTTGCTATTTAAGGAGAGTTTAGAAATTCCCAACGGCGAAGCATACATACCACCCATGATTTGGAAAGCATCCCGAAATACGCTTGCTGTGTATGCCCTGAATACGGACGAGCCAATTTCTTTAGCCACCCCGCTTTGCAAAGCACCCTACTTTAATATTTATCAGGATGGTAAGGTTTGCCTCGGGACGGTAACTATCCAAATCCCTAAAGATTGCGGACTGGAGGAATTTATGCGTCAATGGGAAATCTACTTTTTTAATAGCTTTTTCAGCCATACCCTCGGCGGGGAAAGCCCCATCAAAGGCAACATTGTCCAGCTTTGGAAAAAATTGGTAAACACCAATAAGCCATTTCCCACCGAGAAATTAACCCCCATCAAATTAACCCTTAAAAATCTCATCAAATGAAAACGCTACCCACTATACATTTTACAGCTAAAAGCCTGATAGACCCGACTAACCCCGTTACCGTTAATTTAATTGGTGCGGGGGGTACAGGCCATAGGATATTGACAGAACTGGTTAGGATACATATTTCTTTACAGGCATTCGGTCGCCCCGGTCTGCAGGTAAATGTTTTTGATGATGATATCATAACCGAAGCCAACAGGGGACGGCAGATGTTCGCCCCCTCGGAAATCGGACATTTCAAATCTGTTATCTTGGTGAACCGCATCAACCGATGCAATGGCACGAACTGGAAAGCCGTGCCCGAACGGTTCGGCACGAAGACATTACACCTGCTCCCCTCTACAGGAAAGGCAAATATCTACATCACCTGCGTAGATACGGTTAGCGCCCGTTTTGACATTGCCACCGCTTTACGAAAAGTTTGCAACAACAGTCGGAACGACCGTGCGCAACCATTTTATTGGATGGATTTAGGCAACAGCCGTTTTACAGGACAGGTACTTTTAGCAACCTTAGCCGAAATTAAACAGCCCGAATCAGAGCGTTTCCGAACGGTTGCGAGCCTGCCTAAAGTTACTGACGAATTTAAACAGCTTTTGGAGGAAGTGGACGATCACGATGAGCCAAGCTGTTCACAGGCCGAGGCATTGAAAAAACAAGATTTGTTTGTTAACCCCGCCTTGGCTATTAATGGAGGGGAGTTGT
>JAQBOS010000329.1 GCA_028287925.1 Mucilaginibacter sp.
CGGAAGTAAAAAGGTGCTGGTTATTAATAAAAGGAACAAATCAATTATGTTAAAATTACCAAATGGATTTGCCGGTGCAAAAATAAGTACCGTTGATACGGCATCAGGCGATAACGCTGCAATTGAAAGTACGGTTAAAGTTGATTCTATTGAAATGAAACCTTTTGCGGTAAGTTTAATAGTTCTGGATAAATAGGGATCTGCATTAATTGAGAGGAGAGCTATTTAGATAAGGCGATTATATTACCTAGAGCTGTTGCAGTGCGGATTAAATTCTTCTTTGTGTTAGCCAATGCTGTTGCCATATCAGCGGGCTCATTATTGATAGAAATCAGGACATCAAAATATTGCTGTAACTCATCATCATACGCAAGGGGGACTTTTCCGGCAATCCCTATTACCGGGGTCTTAGCGTTTTTTGCACGCAGGGCAACGCCATAAGGGCCCTTGCCTTGCAGGGTTTGGCGGTCAATACTCCCTTCACCGGTAATCAGCAGATCGCTGTGCTTTAGAGCTTCGTCAAAATTAGTGAGCGATAAAAAATATTCAATACCGTTTACCAGCTTTGCGTTTAGCCAGGTATGTAGTCCGGCAGTGGCGCCACCGGCAGCTCCGCCATGTTTAATGTGAGCCATGTTTTTCCCGGTTTGCAGGGCCGATATTTTTGCGAAGTTCTCCAGGAAAGCCTCCAATAGTTGCACATCCGCAGGTGATGCGCCTTTTTGAGGTCCAAAAACACCTGCTGCCCCTTCTGCTCCTAAAAGCTTATTATCCACATCACAAAGTATAACTATTTCGCAATCAAAAATCCGTTTATCAAGTGCAGCGGCATCAACTTTATCCATATTGATCAGATCTGACGGCGTAGCCTGTAAATTGTTGCCCGCTTTATCTAAAAAATCAACCCCCAACGCGCTTAAGATCCCGCAGCCGCCATCAACTGTGGCAGAGCCGCCCATTGCTATAATAATACGGCTTACACCTTCATTTAAAGCAAATTTGATCAGTTCGCCGGTTCCGTATGATGATGTCTTTAACGGGTTTAACTCTTCTTTTTTTAACAACCGTAAACCGGATGAATCTGCCATTTCAATTACGGCTGTTTTGCCACCGTCGATCAACCCAAATAAAGAACTGATCTTTCGCCCTAACGGATCACTAACTTCTTTATTAATCACAACACCATTGCGGCTTTTAATGATGAGGCTGCCCGTGCCATCGCCACCATCCGCAATAGGGAAACATGCTGTTGTGCACTCAAGTTTGCTAAGCGTTAAACCCTGCTGAATTGCCAATGCAACCTGTGCAGCATCAATACTATTTTTGAAAGCGTTTGGCGCAATAAGTATATGCATAAACTTATAAAAGCTTTGATAAAATATAAACCATTGTTACTGTTGTTAGCCCCATTAATATGGTTGCCGTTGAATAAACTTTCAGCATCGTTTTCATTTCGAGGCCTGAGAATTTTGCGATCACCCAAAAATAGGCATCATTTGCGTGCGATATCATCATGGAGCCGCCACCCATGGCAAGCACACAAAGCAGGCGGCCTGTTTCGGTATTTAAACCCAACGCTGGTAATAGCGGCAGCACAATGGAGGCCGCAGTAATAATAGCCACAGTTGATGAGCCCTGCGCCGTTTTTAAAACAGACGTTAATAAAAAAGGGAAAAAGATCCCTATACTGCCCAACTCCAGCGATTGGCTAAAGTGTTCGCCTATTTTAGCGGCTGTTAAAATAGCGCCAAAAGCACCGCCCATGCCTATTATCACCAGTATCCCCCCAGCTTTTTCCGTAGCTTCCTGCAAAATTTTACTCAGCTCGCTTTTTTGCCAGGCACGCTTGCAGTTAAATGCCAGTAATACGCCAATCAGCAGCGCCATAACAGGGTCGCCCAAAGAAAACAGAAACAATGCCCATCCCGGGTAAACAGTTACGCCTGTTGTTAAAAATGACCGCAGGCCAATTAAAATTATCGGCACAAAAACGGGGAGGCATGCTTTGATCAATGATGGTCCTTTATCGGTTTGGTTTACCGTAATTGTATCTTCGATAATTGGGTCAATATTTTTTCCGCCCGCATACCTGGCCCATAAATTACCAACTATCATTACAGGTATGGCTACCACAATCCCTGTTAATATCAGTTTGCCAAAATCAACCCCTATGGTTACTGCTGCTGCCGAGCTCCCCGGGTGGGGTGGAACCAAACAATGAATAGCATACAAACCGGTAGCCAATGAAACAGACATGGTTGTTATTGAAATGCCGGTACGTTTTGCCATGGAACGGTTTAATCCGCTAAGCACAATATACCCCGAATCGCAAAATATAGGCAACCCTACAATAAAACCCGTAAGGCTCATGGCTAAGGGCGCGTACCTGGCACTCAGTTTTTTTAACAGGAATGAGGCCATCACTGTGGTGCTCCCGGTATATTCAAGTAACAGGCCTAAGGTTGTTCCCAATACAATTATTAAACCTAATGATTTTAAAATGCTGCCAAATCCATCCTTTATTACTGATATAACCCCGCCCAATGGAAGGTCAATTCCTAAGCCAACTAATAAGCATGCCAGGAACAGTGCGAAAAACGCCGGGAGCTTATATTTTGTGGTCAGTAATACAATGAGTGTAATACCGGCAATTAAAAGGATAAGAATGTAGGAAAGAGAATTGGCCATTACCTGCAATATATTTATAAAGCTGGATATAGTCACAATATTGCCTGTTAATATTTACATCCGCTCATTTTTAAATATTGATAAATATCGGCCCCAAAATCATAAATGAGTTGATTGCTAAATTTTTCATTTTAATAAATTGCTTTGCAACATTAATATTACAATTTATTATTAGTTTTGAGATAGTAGCAGTATCATACTGTTATTTTAACCAACTATATATTGCTTATGAGAAGGGTATTTTTACTTATACTGTGTATAATATGTGGATCTGTTGTGTTCGCCCAGCAATCATATAGCAGAAAAGTTTTAAAATATTCTTTTAAGAACGGGCTTTCATATGGATTTCTTACCGATATAATTCAGGATGATAACGGGTTTATGTGGTTTGCCACCGAAGATGGCCTTAACAGGTTTGATGGCATAAATTTTAAGGTTTTCAAACATAATATCGCTAACCCATATAGCCTTCCGAGTAATTATATTGAGCTGATATTTAAAGATGCCGGGGGCGATATATGGATCTCAACCCGCCGGGGTGTTTATCAATTTGATCCTAATACCGAAAAGTTTTTAAAATTTAAACCAGGGTCCAACGTGTTGGTGAGCAATGTAAGCAGCATGTCGTGCGGTGAAAAAAATACAGTATGGTTTTCAACCTATTCAGCCGGTATTTTCTCTTATAATAAACTAACCCGGCAGTTTAAAAATTACAAGCCCAAAGGCTTGCCGGGGCTTTCGTCAAATTTATTGACAAACATTCATCAGGATTCCAAAGGTTTATTATGGGCAGGATCGGAAGGTAAAGTGTCGGTTTATAAAGTACAAAATGGCGTTTTACAAAATGATGTAAGCGGTGGGATACCTTTAAACCTTATCCCGGAGGGGCGTGTAAATTCAATTATTGAAGATCATTATTCAAATATTTGGATAGCCACAACTAACGGACTTGCAGTTTATGAAAGATCGCAAAATAAAATTTATGCTTTTAACGGGCCTCAGTATCAATTAAGAAGTAATATTTTTTCTGCCCTTTTAGAAGACAATAATAATTTACTTATTGGTTTGCAGGATGGCGGTTTGTATAAGCTGGACCTTGAAAAGGCTACAGCATCGCATTTTAGGAATGTTTGTATTGATGCTGTAAAAAACGATGATAATTTCAATATAACAGAACGGAGTGTAAATAAGCTTTATTTAGATAAGGATAAAAATGTATGGGCGGGTACTTATGGCGACGGAATATATTTATTAGGCAATGTGCCCGAGAAATTTAAAAAGTTCAATAACAAGCTGCCCGGACTTTATAGCTCGGGGTATTTAAGATATTATGGGATGTGTATGGATGATGAAGGCTATTTGTGGATGGGGAGCGACGGCGATGGTATTTATAAAAAGAAGTTAAATGGGGTGGTTGTTCAGCATTATTATGCAGATGGTGTAAACGCACCATTAAAAAATGTAGCCATTCTGAGTGCATTAAGGGCGCAAAACAACGACCTGTGGTTCGGGTCATA